>VBHW01000117.1 GCA_005881055.1 Chloroflexota bacterium | reverse complement strand
CGTCGCGATGTACATGGACATCTTCTCGCAGCCCGGAGAGAAGGGCGCCACCTACATCGTGGCCCACGCCCGCACAGGCATGTTCCTGCCGCTCCTGACGCAGTCGCAGCGGAATAACGGGCAGGCGATGATCAACATGATCGTCCAGGTCTACACGAGCGACGACCTCCTGTGGCTCTACCGGGTCGCGCAGGTGCGCCGCCACTTCTCCTCGAGCATCGGGCTCGAGACGCTCCCGACGAAGGACAACCAGCTCTGGCTCCAGACGTCGGAGGGTCCGCTCGCCTCCTCGACGAAGCTCCAGGTCGTCACGACGCTCCTGTCGAACGGGCCGGCCGACCACGCCGCGGCTCATCCGAAGCCGCACCCGGTCGTCTGCGGCTGACGGACCGCTCGACCGCCGGGCGCTGACGGACCGCTCGACCGCCGGCCGCCCGCGGTCTCGCGCCGGGTCCGCCGTCACGCGGCGAGCGTGGCCCTCAGGCGGATGAGCGCGAACGGCCGCACGAGGCGGCCGGGCACGATCGAGCGCGAGAGCCGCACCGGCTCGATGCCCGCCTCGGCGCCGATCCGCGCGAGGTCCTCGGGCCCGTACGCCGCGAAGCGGAGGTCGTAGATCCACGCCTCGGCGCCCGGCCGGAGCACGCGGTCGAGCTCGCGCAGCGCCGCGGGCATGTCGGACCAGTGGTGTGCCGAGAGCGTCGACACGACGAGGTCGACCGACGCGTCCTCGAGCGGGATCGCCTCGGCGCGGCCGTCGACGAACCGCCCGCCCCGTGCGCTCGCCATCGTGCGCATGACCTCGGCGGGCTCGACGCCAACCATCCTCGCCCGAGGTAGCCGCTCGGCGACCATCCGGGTGAGCTCGCCCGGCCCCGAGCCGAGGTCGACGATGAGGGCGTCGCGTTCCCCGACGAACCGCGCGGCATCGTCGACGACGCGGCGGTAGAACGGCCGAAGGACCCGCGGGGAGACGGCCGCGTACAGCCGCGCGCCGTGCGGGGAGAAGATGCCCGACCGCCGGTCGAAGCCCCGGATCGCGCGCACGATCACGGCGCGGACGCCGGGCACTCCTAGATCCAGTCGATCCTGCGCAGCACCCAGGCCATGAGCAGCGCGGCCGCGACGGTCAGCACGGTGACGAGCCAGAACCCGATGGCCTCCTTGCCGCCCAGGGCGGTCCCGGCTTCGCTCATGCCGAAGATCCCGGCGAGCGCCGCGATGCCGGTCAGGACGACCGTCACGCCGGTCAGGCGCTTCATGATGAGCGAGAGGTTGTTGTTGATCGTCGACAGATACACCTCGAGCGTGCCCGACACGAGCTCGCGGTAGTTGTCGAGCTCGTCGGTGAGCCGGATGAGGTGGTCGTACACGTCGCGGAAGTAGAGGACCTCCTCGTCGTCGATGAGGGCGAGATCGCGGTTCGTCAGCTGGTTGAAGACCTCGCGCACCGGCGTCACGGCGCGCCGGACGCGGAGCAGCTCCTTCTTGAGGTCGAACAGCCGCTCGAGCGTCGCCGGGTCCGCGCGGGCGATGACCACGTCCTCGACGTCCTCGATCTCGTCGCCGAGGCGGTCGATGAACGGGAAGTAGCCGTCGACGACGTCGTCCACCAGGGCCCACAGGAGGTGGTCCGGCCCGCGCGCGATGACTGGTTCGAGCCCGGTCCGGAGGGCCGTCACGGACCTCGGGTCCCACGCGACGTCGTGGACGGTCAGGAGGAAGCCCTCGCCGAGGACGAGGTCGATCTCGACGGGCTCGGTGCCGCCGCGGGGCAGCGCGAACATGACGATGTGGACGAGATCGTCGGTGACCTCGATCTTCGCGCGCTGGTTGCCCTCGAGGATGTCCTCGGCGATGAGGGGATGGAGGCCGAGCGCCTCGGTGACCGCCGCGACCTGCTCCGGGCTCGGGTCGCAGAGGTCGATCCACGTCGTTGGGCAATCGCGATTCCGGATCGAGCGGAGGGCCGCGGTCCCCTCGGCCTCCTCGACGCGACCGTCGAGCCAGCGCACCACCCGCAACGGCCCGTTGCCCTCCGCGTCGGGGGCGTCCGGCACCGGCGGATGCTCGGCTTGGCTGGGCCCGGGCCGGGCCGGTTTGATTCGCTCCGCCGACGTCGCACCGGCCGAGGACTCCGCACCCTTTCGGGACCTCGCGGCCGAGCGGTCGTCCGCGACCTCAGAGCGCGATCGTCGCCGGCTGCTCGTCCGTGCCATCGCCGTCCTCCGACCCATCCACCTGCCGCCCCGTCGACCCACGCGCCTCACCCGGGCCGTCGCTCGAAGCGGCTGTCGCGTCCGTCGCGTTTGGCGCGTTTGGCGCGTTCGGCCGAGCGGTCGCGGCGACGCTGAGCATACGCGGGCGCGTGCCGAGGGCGAACGCAGCCGGCGCCGCCGCGGCCGTCACGCCGGCGGCCACGACGAACAGCCCGACCATGACCGCGGAGGCCTCGCCCGCCGCCCAGGCCGCGGCCGATCGCGCAGCTCGACCGCAATCACGGACTTGTAGCCGTCGGCGGTCTGGATGACGCGGTCGTACAGCTGCGCGATGACGGTCGAGCCATATGCGGCAAGGATCGCCAGGCCGACCGCCATGCCGATCATCCGGGCGACGGTCACCGTCGCGGACGCAACCCCGAATGCTCGACGGCCGGCCGCCTCGACGGCCGCCGTCGAGCGGGGCGTCACCGTGAGGCCGAAGCCGAGGCCGAAGAGCGCGAGCAGGCCGGCGACCGCGGCGATCGACACCGACGGATCCCAGCGGCTCATGAGACCGAGCGCCACGACGGCGCCCGCGAGGCCCACGATCGAGACGAGGCGGAGCGAGACCACCCGGATCGCGATGCCCGATGCGAGCGCGCCGAGCGCCGTCGCCCCGGCGAGCGCCCCGAGCGCGATCCGCTGGTCGGCCGGCCCGCCGTACAGCACACGGTCGACGAAGAGCGCGCCGCCGACGATCGCCGTCGCGAACGCGTAGCCCGTGAGGAGCGAGACGACGGCCGCCGAGGCGAACGCGGCGTCGCGGAACAGCCGCGGGTCGAGGAACGGATCTGGCCGCCGGAGCGACCGCCGGAGGTACGCGGCGCCCGCCACGACCGACGTGGCGACGAGCGCGACGCCGAGCAGGAACGGGTTCGGCTCGCCGGGGACGGCCGGGCTGCCGAGGAGCGTCAGGGCGCCGATGGCCGCCACGAGCGCGACCGAGAAGAGGAACGCGCCCGGCACGTCGAGCCGGCCGGGCCGACGCGGGGTGTCCCAGCCGGCGCTCGCCGCCCAGGCCAGGGCGATCGCGACGAGGCCAATCGGAACGTTGACGTAGAACACCCAACGCCAGGCCGGGTCGAGCGCATGCACGAGCGGCCCGCCATCGATCCCCAACCCGGCGAGGGCCGAGGCGGGATGGACGCTCGAGAGCACCGCGGCCCCGACGAACGGCCCCGCGGCCATGCCGAGGAACGTGAGCGCGCCGATCATGCCGAGCGCCCGGGCCCGGGCGTGGCCCTCGAAGAGATGCGAGGCCGCGGCCGTGCCGACCGGCACGAGGATCCCACCGCCGAGGGCCTGGACGAGCCGGGCGGCGATGAGCAGGTCGAGCGTAGGGGCCGCCCCGGCCAGCCCGGAGCCGATCGTGAACGCCAGGAGGCCGGCGAGGAAGAGCCGGCGAACCCCCCACAGGTCGGCGAGGCGGCCGGCGAGGGGCATCGCCACGACGTACACGAGCAGGTAGCCGTTGACGATCCAGGACGCGTGCCGGAGCTGCGTGATGTCGGCGAGGTCGCGGAGGATCGACGGCAGTGCGACCGCCGTGATCATCAGCTCGAGGCCCGCGAGGAAGACCCCGGCTCCGAGCACGACGAGGAGCAGGGTCGCCTCGCGGCGAGGCCACGTGCCTAGCACGCCGGCGAGTGTATCCGGCCGCCTCATGCCGCGGTCCGGGCGAAGCTCCCGGTCCGAGGCTCCGGGAGCGCCTACAGCGCGAACCGCTCGACCGCCTGCGCGGCTACGACCGACCCGATCGCGAGCGACGAGGTGGCCGCCGGCGACGGGGCGTTGCAGACGTGGATCGCCCGGCCCTCCGCGACGATGTCGAAGTCGTCGACGACCTCGCCCCGGCGCGTGACGGCCTGAGCGCGGACGCCCGACGGGCCGAAGACGAGGTCCTCGGACCGGACCTCTGGCAGGTACCGCCCGAGCTGGGCGACGAAGGCCGGCTTCCACCAGTCGCGCCACGTCTCGGCGATCCCCGTGCGGGCATACCTGCCGGCCAGTCGCCAAAGTCCGGGCCACGCGAGGGTCGCACGCAGGTCGCGGAGGTCGACGTCCCGCCGGCGGTACCCCTCCCGAGCGAAGGCGAGAACGGCATTCGGTCCGGCCCACACCTCCCCGTCGATCCGCCGCGTGAAGTGGACCCCGAGGAACGGGAAGCGCGCGTCCGGGACCGGGTAGAGAAGCCCGCGGACCAGATGGCGCGCCGAGCGCAGGAGGGTGTAGTAGTCGCCCCGGAACGGGACGATCCGAACGCGGTCGCGGCCGGCCCCACCAGTCATGGCGGCCACCCGGTCCGATTGGAGCCCGGCGCAGGCCACGACCCCGCGCGCCAGCGTCTCGTCATCGGCCGTCCGGACCACGATCCCTTCCCGATGCTCCTCGAGCCCGAGCACCTCGCGGCCGGTGAGCACAGAGCCGCCGGCGCCTTCGACGTCCTCGGCGAGGGCGAGCGCGACCCGCCGGAAGTCGACGATCCCCGTCGTCGGCGACCAGAGGCCGCGCAGGCCCGCGGCATGCGGCTCGATCTCCCGGATCCGCTCCGGGCCCACCCCCTCGAGCCCCGGGACAGCGTTCGCGGCCGCCCGCTCACGGAGGGCGTCGAGCTGGCCGAGCTCGCGCTCCTCGACCGCGACGACGAGCTTGCCGACCCGCTCGATCGGGATCCCCCGCCGCTCGCAGTACGCCTCGAGGTAGGCCTTGCCCTGGCGGGAGCGTAGTAGAGCCCAGCATGGACCACCCCGCTGTTGTGGCCCGACTGATGGGTCGCGACCGCCTGCTCCTTCTCGAATACGGCGATCGAGACGCCAGCGCGCGCCTCGAGGAGCCGGTACGCGGTCGCCAGGCCGACGATCCCGCCACCGATCACCGCAATGTCGTGGCGCTCACTCACGGTGCGGCCCCGGGGTATTGACACGCTCGACGACGGCTCGTAGCATCAACGCCTCTTTATATAAACCTTCGTTGATCACGGAGCCGCCGACGTGTCCCCCTCGCCCGCCCGGATCCGCTCGACCATCGCCACCATCGTGGACCAGCCCGACGACCTCCGCGAGATCCGCCTGTTCCACAAGGCGCTCGCGGACGTCAACCGCCTGCGCATCGTCCGGCGTCTCGCCCGCGGTCCCGCGTCGGTCACCGACCTCATCGAGCACGTCGGTCTCTCGCAGCCGCTCGTGAGCTGGCATCTCGGCCGTCTCCGCGCCGCCGGCCTCGTCGCGACTCGGCGGAACGGTCGGGAGACCGTCTGCTCGCTCCGGGCGGAGGTATTCGAGGCGCGGGTGGCCGAGGAACGCGCGCTCCTCGGGCTCGCGGACATGAGCCGCGACCGTGGTGACACGCCGGGTGAGGCGCCGGCCGGCGCGACCGCGTCGATCCCGACCGCCCGCGCGAGCGCAGCCGACGCATGAGCGACCGATCGTTCGTCTCGCCCGAGATGCGGGCCCGGGTGCGGGTCGTCGCGGTCCCGGTGGCGCTCCTGCTCGGCAGGCTCGGGCTGACGCCGAACGCGCTCACGCTCGTCGGCTTCCTCGGGACCTGCCTCGCTGCCCTCGCGGCCGCCAACCAGGCGTGGGTGCTCGCCGGGGTCCTCGTCATCGCGTTCGGAATCTTCGACCTCTTCGACGGCGCCCTGGCCCGTGCGACCGGCCAGGCCTCGAAGTTCGGTGCCTTCCTCGACTCGACCCTCGATCGCACCGGCGAGGGCCTCGTCCTCGCCGGGGTGGCTTTCGGCTGCGCCACGAGCGGGTTCCCGATCGGCACTGGGCTTGCGGCGGTCGCGTTGACGCTCGCGTCGGTGGTGACCTATGCGCGGGCGAAGGCCGAGGGGCTCGGCGTCCACGGGGAGGTGGGCGTCGCCCCGCGTCCCGAGCGGCTCGTCATCCTCGCCACCGGGCTCGTCCTGACGGGCGTGCTCGGCGGGCTCGGGGTCGCGGCGGCGGCGAGGACGCTCATCCCGAATCGTCCAGCGCATCCTCCACGTCAAGAAACAGCTCGATCGTCAATCCCGCCAGCAATAAGGAGGACACGTGGCCAAGAATGGCAGGGACGGCGCGTCCGCCAACGGACTCGCCCCCAACTCGAACCGCGCCGGAGCCGGCCGCAAGGACGGCAAGATCCGCGTCGCGATCGTCGGGGTCGGCAATTGCGCGAGCAGCCTCATCCAGGGCCGCTACTACTACTAGAACGCGAAGGCGGAGGACTTCGTCCCCGGCCTCATGCACGTCAACCTCGGCGGCTACCACGTCCGCGACATCGAGTTCGTCGCAGCCTTCGACATCGACAAGAACAAGGTCGGGAAGGACCTGTCCGAGGCGATCTACACGAAGCCGAACAACACGTACGTCTTCCAGCAGGTCCCCCGCACCGGCGTGACCGTCGAGCGCGGGATGACCCACGACGGCCTCGGCAAGTACCTCAGCCAGGTCATCGAGAAGGCGCCCGGCCCGACCGCCGACATCGTCGGCATCCTCCGCGAGCGCCAGGTCGACGTCATGGTCTCCTACCTGCCGGTGGGCAGCGAGGAAGCCACGAAGTGGTACGTCGAGCAGGCGCTGCGCGCCGGCGTCGGCTTCATCAACGCGATCCCGGTCTTCATCGGTCGCGAGCCGTACTGGCAGCGCCGCTTCGCCGAGGCCGGCCTGCCGATCATCGGCGACGACATCAAGAGCCAGGTCGGCGCCACGATCAGCCACCGCGTCCTGACGCGTCTCTTCATGGACCGCGGCGTGCGCCTCGATCGGACGTACCAGCTCAACTTCGGCGGCAACACGGACTTGCTCAACATGCTCGAGCGGGAGCGGCTCGAGTCGAAGAAGATCAGCAAGACGAACGCCGTGACGTCGATGCTCGACTACGAGCTCGACCCCGACGACGTGCACGTCGGCCCCAGCGACCACGTGCCGTGGCTCCTCGACCGCAAGTGGTGCTACATCCGGATGGAGGGCACGACGTTCGGCGACGTGCCGCTCAACGCCGAGCTCAAGCTCGAGGTGTGGGACAGCCCGAACAGCGCGGGCGTGATCACGGACGCGATCCGCTGCCTCAAGCTCGGCCTCGATCGCGGGCTGAAGGGCACGCTCGTCGCGCCGTCGAGCTACTTCATGAAGAGCCCGCCGATCCAGATCCACGACGACATCGCGTTCAACCGGGTCGAGGCGTTCAGCAGCGGAGAGGACAACGAGACCCTCGTCGGAACGGAGGAGCCCGTGAAGCGGACGCTCAGGAAGCTCGCCGGGGCGAGGACCGGGGCAGCGGTCAAGGCGGCGGCCGCCGCCCAGTGACAGCGCGGCGCGGGACCCGGCAGGCTCACGGGAGCAAACCGGCCCTGGACACCCGCGGGACCCCGGCGGAGGGGAGCCAACCGGCCGCAGGTGGCCGTCCGGAGGGTCGGGCGGGCTCGCTCGCGGCTCCGCACCGCCGCGCCAGCGGAGGCTCGCGCGTCCTCGAGCGTGCGACGGTCCGTGCCTACCGCGCGGCGGCCTGGCTCCTGAGCCGGCTCCCGCCGCGACCGAGCTGGATCGTCATCGGCTGGTTCAGCAAGGCCGGTTACCTGCTCTGGCCGACGAAGCGGCGCTGGGTCGACGCGAACTTCTGGCACGTCCTCGGGCGCCCGGCGTCGAGGCGAGGGGTGCGCCGCCTTGCGCTCCGGGCGTACGGCCGCTACGCGCAGTACCTCGTCGAGCTCATGCGCCTGCCGTCCCTTTCGGCCGAGGAGCGCGCCGCGCTCGTCGAGCCCGAGGTCCTCGAGGAGCTCGAGGCCGCCTGGCGCGCGTCGAACGGCCTCATCCTGTGCGTCGGTCACCTCGGCAACAACGAGGCGTGCGCGGCGGGCGTCGCGTCGCGCGGCTGGCCGGTGAGCGCCGTGGCCGATGATTCCTCGTTCCCCGAGATGTTCGAGCTCCTCCGCCGGCAGCGGGCGGAGTGGGGAGTGACGCTCATCCCGTGGCGCAACCTCCGCGCAGCCTACGGGGTCCTCCGACGGCGCGAGATGCTCGCGCTGCTCGTCGACTGGGGGTATCGCGCCGACGGCATCCCGGTCCGCCTGTTCGGCTCCTGGACGACGCTCCCCGCCGGCCCCGCGGCTCTTGCCGCGAAGACCGGCGCGACCCTCCTGCCGATCACGATCCGGCGGGTCCGCGAGGGCCGCTTCCGGGCGACGCTCGACGCGCCGATCGACGTGCCGGCCGGCGCACCGGCAGACCTCCAGCGCGCGACGCAGGCGATGGCCGACGCGCTTGAGCGGGGGATCGCCGCCGCGCCCGACCAGTGGTACAGCTTCAAGCCGATCTGGCCGGACACCGCGGAGGAGGAGGCGGCGTTGGCGGCGCGGGCCGCGGCGATGCTCGCGGGGCACCCTGAAACGGCCGTCGAAGCCGACGATGCAGGACCCGCGTCCGGCACAGTTCCCGACTCCGCGTCGACCACCCTGGCCGAGCCGGCATGACGACGGTGGCGCGCGACGCGGTGGCCGCCTCGGACGATCGGGGGACGCTCCGGCAGCGAACCGGGGCCGGCCTCCTCGCCGGCGTCTCGTGGCTCGCCTGCCGACTGCCCGAACGGCCGCTCGTCGGTCTCGCCGACGTCGGCGGCGAGCTGTGGTACCGCGCGACCCCTGGGCGCGCGGCGATGGCGCGGGCGAACCTCGGGCGCGTCGCGGCATGGCTGGCCGCCCACGAACTGGGGCCCGCGTCCGCACGTCGAGCGGCGAGCGATCCGCGTGCGCTGGAGCGACTCGTCCGTGCCGCGTTCCGCCACCAGGCGCGCTACTACCTCGAGGTCGCCCGCACGCCGGCCATGGACTCCGCCTACGTGCGCGAGCACCTCGTCGTCGAGAACCCGGAGGTCGTCGACGCGGCGTTCGGGGGCGATCGCCCTGTCATCTTCATCGAGGCCCATTTCGGTGCCGTCGAGATGCCCGGGGTCTACCTCGCCGATCGGACCGGCCGGACGCCCGTCGCGCCGATGGAGGCGATCGACGACCCGCCGCTCCAGCGCTATTTCGTCAGGACGCGCGGGGCGCTCGGCGTGCGGATCGTCGGCGTGCGCGAGACGCGCCGGGAGCTCACGGCCGCGATCAGGCGCGGCGATCCCGTCGGAATCGTCGCCGACCGCGACATCGGCGGCGGAGGGCTGCCCACCGAGCTGTTCGGGGCCGAGGCGAAGTTGCCGGTCGGCCCGGCGCTCCTCGCCGTGGAGACCGGCGCGGCGATCTACCTCGCCGCGGTGCGCCGGACGGGCGTCGGACGGTATGCCGGCAGGCTCACGGAGGTCCCGGTGCCGGCCGAGGGAACCCGGCGCCAGCGGATCGCTGCGGCCCTCGCGGCGGAGGCGCGCGCGTTCGAGGCCGCGATCGCCGATGCGCCGGAGCAGTGGTGGGCAGTCTTCTTCCCGATCTGGCCGGCCGAGGACGGCGCGGCGCGGGAGAAGGCCGCTCGGGGGAAGGACGGGCGGGAGAAGGCCTCCCGGGAGCCGGGCGCATGACGGACCGACTCGGGCGGGCGGACCTCCATGTCCATACCCTTGCCTCGGACGGCACGTCGAGCGTCGAGGAGGTCCTCGCGCGTGCCGTTGCCGTCGGCCTGGACGTCGTCGCGATCACCGACCACGAGCGCATCGACGCGGCAGTGGCCGCGCGCTCCCTCGCTCGGACGCGAGGGCTGCCGCTCGAGGTCGTCGTCGGCGAGGAGGTGACGACGCGCGGAGGCCACCTCCTTGCGCTGTTCGTCGAGGCGAGGATCCGGCCGCTGCGGTCGCTCCGCTCGACGATCGCCGCGATCCACGAGCAGGGCGGGCTCGCGATCCCCGCCCATCCGCTCGTGCCCTATCCCCTGTGCGCGCAGGGCTTCGCGCTGCGACGGCTGCTCGCCGACCCTGACCCGCGGTTCCACCCCGACGCGCTGGAGACGTTCAACCCGACGGCGATCGGCCGCCTGTGGCACGGCCGGGTCGTCGCGTTCGCCGCCGAGCACGGCCTGGCGACCGTCGGCAGCAGCGACGCGCACGCCGCGAGCGCGATCGGGGTCGGCCACACGACCTTCCCCGGACGGTCCGCCGAGGAGCTGCGGGCCGCGATCGTCGAGCGACGCACGCAATGGCACGGCGAGTTCCACGGCTCGAAGGGCCAGCTCGACACGTTCGCGAGGCAGCTCCGGAAGTACGGTCGCGACGCCCGCGACGAGGTGCGTGGCCGGATCCTCCGGAACGGCACCGGCCGCGACCTCGGCTATCCCGGAGGACGGCTGCGGCCGCCGCGTTTTGACGAGGGCACGCTCGCCCTCGATGCGCCCGAGTCGATGACCGGCGCGGAGACAGCCCCGGTCGGGACCGCCCGAGGGCCCCGCGGATGAAGATCGGGCTCGTCACGCCGTACGTGTATCCCCTGCCCGGCGGCGTCAACGAGCACGTCCGGTACCTCTACGAGGGTCTCCGGTCGCGCGGCCATGACGTCCGGATCCTCTCGTCGAGCCACGGGCTGCAGCGCGCCTCCGAGGGCGACGTCATCCGAATCGGCAAGGGCTTCAGTGTGCCCACGAACGGCTCCGTCGGCACGGTCACGCTGTCGCCACGGTACCTCTCCCAGGTCGCCGACATGCTCGAGGCCGAGGCGTTCGACCTGCTGCACTTCCACGAGCCGTTCGTGCCGTTCCTCTCGCCGATCGTGCTGCGCGCCTCCACGAGCGTCAACGTCGCGACCTTCCACGCGTACGGCGGCTGGTCGCCGGCCTACGAGTTCGGCAGCCGCGCGATGCGCCGCTACGCGGACCGCCTCCACGGCCGGATCGCGGTGAGCGCGGCCGCGCGCCATTTCATCGACCGCTACTTCCCGGGCGACTACAAGGTCATCCCGAATGGCGTCGACGTCCTGCGCTACCAGCGGGCCGTCCCGCTCGCGCGGTGGCAGGACGGCATCCACAACATCCTCTTCGTCGGCCGCCACGAGCCGCGCAAGGGGCTCCTCGACCTCCTCGCGGCGTACCGCATCCTGCGCAAGACCGGATGCCGATGCCGGCTGCTCGTCGTCGGCACCGGCCCGCAGGAACGCGAGGCGCGCCGCTACGTCCTGACGCGTCGGGTGCAGGGCGTCGAGTTCCTCGGCAGGGTGAGCGACCAGGAGAAGGCCCAGCTCTTCCGGACCGCCGATGTCTTCGCGGCGACCGGCGGGGAGTCGTTCGGCATCGTGCTCCTCGAGGCGATGGCCGCCGGCGCCCCGATCGTGGCGAGCGACATCCACGGGTACAAAGGCGTCGTCCGGCGCGGCGTCCATGCCGTGCTCGTGCCGCCCCGCGAACCGAAGGCGATCGCCGCCGCGACCGCGCGGCTGCTCGGCGACCCCGGGCTGCGTGCCCGGATGAGCGAGAGCGGCCGGGCTCGCGCGGAGGAGTTCAGCTGGGAGCGCATCACCGGCAAGGTCGAGGCCTACTACGGCTTCGTCATCCGCCGCCTGGCGGCCCAGGGGGCGCTGCCGGCGGGCTTCAACGCCGAGGTTCCGCCAGTTCCCGCCCGTGTCGGCGCCACGCTGCCGAGCGCCGCGGCCGAGAACGCCGCCGCGACTGCTGATGGGACGCCGATCACCGCCGGGATGCGCGCCGGGAGCTGACCGAGGGGCGGTCGGCCGTTACGGAGGCCCGCCCCGTCGACAGTCAGCCGGTCCGCGCGAAGGCCTCGTCCTCCGCCGCCTCGGCTGCTCGGCGCTCGGCCAGCACGAGTCGCCACGACCACGCCGAGTAGGCGACGATCGCGCAGGCCGCCACGAGGCCCGCGAGCAGGAGCGCCGGCACGGGCGCGATGAGCGGCGTCGGCGGGGGCGGCGGGTCCGTGTTGACCGGGAACTGGAACGGGTACAGGTAGGTCGGCAGGAGGCCCTGGTATGCGTTGAAGACCGTCGCTGGCAGCGGCAGGGCGGAGATGTTCGGGTAGATGATCACGAACGCCACGGCCGCCGCGAAGACCGTGCCGAGGACGAACCGGCGGCCGTCCCGTGCGGTGAACACGAATGACGCGACGAACCCGAGGATGACGATCGCGACGAGGGCGAGCGGGGTCGTCGCGAAGCCCTTCACGCTGAGCAGGACCTGGTCGCCCGGGATCGCCCGCTGGATGAGGATGCCTGCCACGATCGCGACGGCCGTCAGCGGGAAGCGGATCGGGCGGAGGAGGTCGCCGAGCGTCGTGCCCTCGAAGTACCGGGAAAGCGCGCTCGATCGGTCCGATAGGTGCGAGAACTCGTACACGAACGCGATGACGGCGAGCGCGCCGAACAGGGCAACCGCGCCGACCTGCACCGTCAGCACGAAGTCACCTGGGTTGCCGTGACAGGCGGGGGAGTCCTTGTACGCGCGGTCGACGCCGACGAACGTGCACAGCGGCGTCTTGAAGAACCACAGGAGCCCGGGTCCGACGATCGCGAACGCCGCCGAGGCGCGGGCGAGGAACCACGCCCGGCTCGACGCTCCGTGCCACAGCTCGGCGAGGAGGTACGCGAGGGCGATGATGATGAAGGGCACGGAGGTGTAGTAGTGGTATTCGAACGTCGCCCGGTCGATGCGCGACCAGGACAGCCACTGGAACGCCATCGCGATGACGACCAGCGCCAGGGCGAGGCTGCGGCGGGTGAACGCCTGCCACGCCGCGAAGGCCAGGGCGGGGATGCCGAGCCACCAGATGACGAGGTTGCCGCTGTCGTAGATCGCGGCCGCGGTACCCCCGGAGAAAGAGCCCTGGTAGAACCATACGGGCTTGAGGTCGAACGGCCATGCCCACCAGGGGGACGAGGCCGCGTGCGTCGCCCGCAGGTTGTTGTGGTAGTCGTACATCGACTTCGTCAGGTCGACGAGGGTCTGGCCGGTATGTCCCGGCGGCCAGTTGCCGATGAGCGGCGTTCCGGCCGGGAAGATCTGCGGTGAGCCCGCCGTCCCGCCGCTGTTGAGCGCCCAGGGGATGTACGAGATCACGTAGACGACGATCGGCAGGAGGAGGAGGCTGGCGGCCGTCCAGGCCACGGGCAGGCCGAGCGCCGTTCCCGGCCGG
>VBHW01000116.1:7200-12317 GCA_005881055.1 Chloroflexota bacterium | reverse complement strand
CCGCTCCGGTCTCTTCCTGTTCCACACGGCTGATCGAGGGGCGGTTCCGTCAGATCGAGAGGCGGTCCCCGGGCCACACGAACCGGACGTCTCCGTCGTAGGAGGCATGCACGGAACGGATGGTCGCCTCCGGGTCGAAGCCCATCTGAAGGTGCGTCAGCAGAACCCGCCCGGCCCGCGTCTCGGTCGCGAGGGCGCCCACGGCCGGTCCGTCGAGATGGAGCGCGTCCACCGGCATCGGACCCTGACCGAAGGAGACCTCCGACAGCAGCGCGTCGCCGGGCCGGATGAGCGGCCGAAGGTCAGCGGCCCGCCCGCAGTCGCCCGAATAGACGAGGCCGAGGCCGTCCCCAACCGTGACCCGGAACGCATAGCTCTCGTCCGTATGGGTCACCCGCGCCGCTTCGACCCGGAACGGACCGATCGTCATGGATCCCGCCCTGAGCGGGAGCGCGTCGAGCGACGCGGCCGTGAATCCCGGCTCGCCGAGCAGGCCGTCGAGGCGATCCCCGAGAGCCCCCGGCCCGTGGACCGTCACGCGTCGCCCCGGTCGCTCGTAGCGCAGGTAGTGGCGGAGCGGGACGAGGTCGACGAAGTGGTCGGGGTGGAGATGGCTCACGACGACGGCAACCAGATCGGCCGGGTCGAGCTGGGCGGCGAGCCGCGGGAACGAGCCCTGCCCCAGGTCGAGGAGGAGTGAGTCGTTGCCGACCGAGAGGAGGTAGGCCGCGCCCGTCGACCCGGGCCGGTCCGAATAGGCGGGCCCGGCCCCGAGCACGACCAGGTCCATTCAGGGCTGCTCAGGCTCGCGCATCAGGGGAGTCTGCCATCGCCGCGGCCCCGCCGGGCGGTTTTGGGTCAGTCGCCGCCCCTGGAACGCGGCGTCTGCGGTGGGCCCTTCGGGGTGTGGTCCGGCCTCGGCGTGGGCTTGTCCGCCGGCGGCCCGCCACCAGGATTGCCGCCACCGCTGCCGCCGCCGCCGCCGTCCTGGCCGGGTTTGTCCGCGGGCGGCCCATTGCTGCCGCCGTTCGATCCGGGCTGGCTGTGCTGCTGGATGACGTCGAGGGCGTGCTTGTCCTTGTCGAGCACAGCCTGAATCGCGTCCCTGGCGCTCGTCGGCACGAGCCCCAAAAGGGTCTGCAGGACCACTTCGTGGCGCCCGAGCTCGATCTCGAGCCGCGCGAGCCGGTCGTGATCGTCCCCGGCCGCGGCCAGGGCGTCCTCGACGCTCGCGCGATATGCGGCAAGGGCCGCACTCACGGCATTGCCGTCACCGCGTACCGCGGCATCGGCCGCGTCGCCGAGCCGCGACTGGAGGCGCTGGAGCTCGGCTGCCGCTCGGGCGTTGGCGTCCGACGGAAGCGTCGCGGTCTCGAGCCACAGGCGCGTGCCGTAGAGGGGACCGCCGGCGCTGCTGGCCGCGAAGACGCTCGTCCCGAGCATGAGACCCGCGAGCGTTGCGGCCGCGAGCGCGAACGATGCGCGGCGCCAACCGGTGAAGAGCCGCGGCAGCCCACGCGGAGCGACGATCGGCTCTGGCGTCGCGGCTGCCGGCACGAGCAGGCGACGTGCCTCGACCATGACCGATGCGCGCACCGCGGCGGTTCGGACCGGGTTCGGCGACAGGTACGCAGCGGCGTAGGCATCGAGCCGGTTGCCCAGCTCGGCCTGCCACGTCCCTGGCAACGCCCGTCCCTGCATCAGATGCCTCGTTCTCGCCGTTCTCGCCGGATCATCATCGGGAGGCTCTCGGTGACGTCGATCCCGAGCTGGCGGCGGAGCGCCGCGATCGCCCGGAACTGGAGTCCCCGAACCGTTCCTTCCTGCTTGCCCATCGCGACGGCGGCCTCCCGGGCCGAGAGCCCTGCGAAGAACCGCAGCGCGATGGCGTCTCGCTGCTCCTCGGTGAGCGCCGTGAGGGCGATGCCCACCGCGTCGATCTGCTGTCGTGCCACGAGGATCTCGTCCGGCAGCGCCTGATTTGCAGAGCGCTCCTGGAGCACGTCCAGCTCCAGGTGGTCGTGCCGTGTCCTGACGAAATCGATCACCGCGTTCCTGGCCAGCCGGAAGAGCCAGCCCCCGAAGGGAATGCCCCGCGACTCGTATCGCGGAAGCGCTTCCAGGGCCTTGACGAAGACGGTCTGCGCCAGGTCCTCCGCGTCCGTCGGGCGATGGACGCGGCTGGCGATGTAGCGGTAGATCGGCTCGTGGTAGTGGTCGAAGATCAGGCCGTATGCTTCCGCATCGCCTGCCTTCGCCTGTTCCACGCACCGCTCGATCGCGGCATCGTCGAGGGACATAACGACCCAGACCCCGTGCTGTTAGGTCCGGAAGCGGGCGGGCAGCGGAACGCGGAGCCGGCCCGCACCGCGACGGAATGCCAGCGACCTGAACCCCGCGCCGGCCGCCACACGATACCCCTCCTCGAGGCCGAAAGCGAATGTATCGGCCCTGTGCGCGTCGGAGCCGGCCGTGACCGACGTGCCGCCGAGCTCCCGGAAGAGGGCGACGATCGCGGTCGTGGGATACGTCTCGCGCGCCGACTGCCGCAGGCCGCTCGTGTTGACCTCGAGGGCCGTTCCGCTCGCGACGAGCGCGCGGAGGATCGGCTCGTAGAGCTCCGGTGCGGCCGCCAGCGCGTCCGGCATCACGTGCGGTGTGAGGTAGCGCTTCACGAAGTCGACGTGTCCGATCGTGTCGAACAGGCCGCTCCGCGCGGCCGCCTCGACCTCCTCGAAGTACGGCCGTACGACAGCCGCCACCGACTTGCCCTGGACGAAGCTCGCGACGCGCTCCGCTGCGTACGGCCCGTCCGGGGCGATGTGCACTGAACCGATCGTGAAGTCGTACCGGTGGCGCCGGAGATGGTCGCGGATCTCGGCCTCGTGGCGTCGCTCGTACGTCAGCTCGCAGCCGAAGCGGATCGCGACGCGGTCGCCCCACCGTTCGGCGGCTTCGCGCACGACGCTCTCGCGCGTGGCGAAGTCCGCGAATGCGTACGCTGGATACCCGGGATCGAAGTCGACATGGTCGGTGATCGCGATCTCGGAGATGCCGCGCTCGACGGCCGCCGCCGCGTAGACGTCGATCGGCACGTCGCTGTCCGGCGACAGGTCGGTATGGAGGTGGCTATCGAGCGGGAGGTCGGTGGAATCCTCGGGCGGATGGCGTCGCGGAGCTTCGCCTCCGACCTCGGAGGGCGAGGAGCGATCGACGGTCCGGGTGCCCGATTTCACCCGGCGGCGAGGCCGAGCTCGTGACCGACGCGATCGAATGCGGCGAGGGCCCTGTCGAGCATCTCGTCCGAGTGGGCCGCCGTGACGATCGTCCGTATGCGTGCGCCGTCGAGGGCGACCGTCGGGTAGACGACCGGCTGGGCGAAGACGCCCTCCTCGAAGAGGCGCTCGGAGAACCGTGACGCGACGGCCGACTCGCCCATCATCACGGGGGTGATCGGTGTCTCCGAGACGCCGGTGTCGAACCCGAGCCGGGCGAGCTCGGCCTTGAAGCGTCGCGTGTTCTCCCACAGGCGCTCGATGAGCTGCGGCTCGTCCTCGAGCACCCGGATCGCCTCGCGGCACGCGGCCGCAACGGCCGGCGGGTGCGACGTCGAGAAGAGGAACGGCCGCGCGCGCTGGACGAGCATCTCGCGGAGGGCGCGCGAGCCGGCGACGTAGCCACCGAGGACTCCGACGGCCTTGGACAGCGTCCCGACCTGGATCGCCACCCGCCCGTGCAGGCCGAAGTGGTCGACGGTGCCTCGTCCGTTGCGGCCGAGCACGCCGGATGCGTGGGCGTCGTCGACCATGACGGCCGCGCCGAACTCCTCTGCCGCGGCGACGACGCCGGGCAGCGGAGTAATGTCGCCGTCCATGCTGAACACGCCGTCCGTGACGACGAGGATGAGGCGGTGTGGCTTCCCGCCGGGACCGCCCGCCTTCCGCGCTTCCGCGAGGACGTCCCGGAGCGCATCGATGTCCTTGTGCGCATAGATCTTCCGGGGGGCCTTCGACAGCCGCATCCCGTCGATGATCGACGCGTGGTTGAGGGCATCGGAGACGATGAGGTCGTTCTCTCCCGTGATCGTCGGGATGACGCCGGTGTTGGCGGTGAAGCCCGACTGGAACGTCAACGTCGCCTCCGTTCCCTTGAACTCCGCGAGCGCCGCCTCGAGGTCCTCGTGGAGCGTCATCGTCCCCGCGATCGTCCGGACGGCGCCGCTGCCCGCGCCGAAATCGCGCACCGCGGCGAGCGCGGCTTCGCGCAGGCGTGGGTGATGGGTGAGGCCGAGGTAGTCGTTCGATGACAGGCTGATGCACTGCCGTCCGTCGACCTCGACGAGCGGTCCCTGCGCCGAGCTCATGACCCGTAGGGGCCGATAGAGGTTCTGGCGGCGGAGGTCCTGGAGCTCGTCGTCGAGGAAGGCCAGGGGATCGGTCGTCGTCTTCATCAGAACCAGCAACCTCCCCGCTGCATCAGCAGGTGGATCGTCACGCTGTCCACTCGAGGATCACCTTGCCGGAGTCCCCGGAGCGTGCCGCCGCGAAGGCCGCCTCATAGTCTCGGAACGGGAAGCGGTGCGTGATCGCGGGGCGGATGTCGAGCCCCGACTGGAGCATCACCGTCATCTTGTACCACGTCTCGTACATCTCCCGGCCGTAGATGCCTCGCAGCGTCAGCATCTTGAAGACGATCTCCGTGACGTCGAGGGCGATGTCCTCGGTGGGCAGCCCGAGGATCGCGATGCCGCCCCCGTGGGCCATGTTCGCGATCGCCGTCCGGAGCGCCGTCGCGTTGCCCGACATCTCGAGCGCAACGTCGAAGCCCTCCACCATCCCGAGCTCGGCCTGGACGTCGTGCAGATCGCGCTCCCGCGGGTCGACTGCGACCGTCGCACCCATGCGCGCGGCCAGATCACGCCGGAAGGCGTTCGGCTCAGAGACCACGATGAACCTGGCGCCCGCGTGACGCACGACCGCGGTTGCCATGAGCCCGATCGGCCCAGCCCCTGACACGAGGACGTCCTCGCCGAGGACCGGGAACGCGAGCGCCGTGTGGACCGCGTTGCCGAACGGGTCGAAGATCGCCGCGACCTCCTCGTCGATGCCCGGCCAGTG
>VBHW01000116.1:6577-7155 GCA_005881055.1 Chloroflexota bacterium | reverse complement strand
CGTTGGCGCAGAGGTGCCGCCGTCCGGCGAGGCAGTGCCGGCAGCGGCCGCAGACGACGTGGCCTCGCCGCTCACGAGGTCGCCGGGATGGAAGTCGGCGACGTTCGAGCCGACCTCCTCGATCGTCCCGACGAACTCGTGCCCCACGACGAGCGGCGGGTGGATCGTGCGGGCCGCCCAGGGATCCCACGACTCGATGTGGAGGTCCGTGCCGCAGATGCCCGTCTTGCGGACCCGGATGAGGACGTCGTTGATGCCGACGGTTGGTCGCGGCACCCGGCGGAGGTCCAGTCCCGGCCCCGGCCCGGTCTTGACGAGGGCGAGCATCGGCGGCTCGGCGGCGAGCTAGCTGCTCGGGCTCGCGGCGGCCGACCCGCTCGGGGCCGGGCTCGCGCCGGCGGACCCGCTCGGGGCCGGGCTCGCTCCGGCGGAGCCGCTCGGGGCCGTCGACGGCTCGGTCCCGGGCGACGGCGCCGCGCACTGCTTCTCCGGGTTCGCTCGCTCGCCCTCGGTCTGGAAGAACGCGAGGATCTGGTCGGTGTCCGGGGCGTCGAGCAGGAGCACCCGGTCCCAGACGA
>VBHW01000116.1:0-6571 GCA_005881055.1 Chloroflexota bacterium | reverse complement strand
CACCGGTCCGATGACCCCGGCCCGGAGGTGGCAGATCGGACTGGGCGGGAACGACGTGGCGAACGACTTCAGCTTCTGGAGGGTGGCGTCGTCAGGACATCCCCCCGCGCAGTTGTAGAGCACGACGAGCGCTCCGTGCTCGAGGTTGTGGATCCAGCCCTGCGGCACCGTCCCGTCGTCCGGGCCGTAGTAGCGCGCGGCGATGGGCCCCTGGTTCGCGGCGAAGTAGTGGCTGCCCGAGGCGGGCGGGCAGTACGTGTAGCGCTGGCTCTGGCCGACCGGGATGTGGGAATTGCCCATGTCCCGCTCCTGCTGGCCGAGACGGGGACTGCCGCTGGGACCCGGAGACGGCGAGGCGGGGTCGAGGAGCGACGAGCAGGCGTACGACTTCTGGGTCGAGCCGATGAACAGGAAGAGGAGGACGATCGCGCCGAGGAGGATCGCCCCGGCCACGATGAGCTGGGTTTGGTACCGCTCGACGAAGGAGGTCTTCCGGTAGGTCGTCCGCGTCCGCTCGCGCCGTCCGGCGCGGGAGGCCGAGCTCCCGGCGGAGCCGGCTCGCGCGGCCGGGCTCCCGGGGGAGCCGGCACCGGCGCGCGTCGATCTTCGGGTGGGGTCGCTCACTGACCTGCCTCTGTACAGATGGGAGACGGCGGCGGCGAAGCCGGACGCCTGTCCGCGAGAGGGTACCCTCCCCGACGCCGATCGCGCCGACCACGGCGTCGGCCGGCCGCGAAGCGGGGAGCCTTGGTCAGGGCTCGATCAAGGCCCGCGCACGGCGGAATCTCACGGCTCGCTGAGCCATTCGCGCGTCCGCTGCCCGGTGAGGCCGCGCAACAGGGCAACCGCGAGGAGGGCCGTCAGGCCGGCGAGCACGATGCCGAGCGGGCCTGCGGCGAACGTGAACCAGGCGAGCGGTACGCCCGGGATCGTGAGGGACGCAAGCCCGATGGCCAGGCCACGGGCGGCCTCCTTGCGTTGGAGGACGAGCGTCGTCGTGAAGATCGTGTAGGCGAGGAGCGCCATGACGACGACGCCGAGCGGGCTCACCGGCATGGAGATCGCCTGGTCGATGACGAAGCGAAGCGACAGGCCGATGAGGACGAGGATCGCGATGGCGTAGCCGAGGAAGAGTCGGATCCCGGCCGGCATGCGACCGCCCCGTTCGACCCGGCCGGTGGCCGCAGCCCGGTCAGTGGCCGCAGCCCGGTCGGTCGCGGTCGTTCGCACGTCTCTCGGCCGGGCCATCCGCTGATTCTGCCACCGTTCCGCGGCACGACCTCCCTCGGGCCCGCTCGATCGAGGCGGGCCTATACTTCCCGTGCTCGTGGCAGACCTTCCGATCGACCTGGCGAATGACCTGGCCGACCGGCTGCTCCGGTCCTTCGATCTCGAGGGCAAGATCCCGCGCGCGCTCGACGCATTGGGCCCGCTCGGAGACCGGGACGTCGTCCTCGTGGACGGTGCGCGCGGGGTGCGCGCGCGGCACCTCGTCGAGCTCGGTGCGCGACTGACGATCCTCGAACGCCCGGAGCTGCTGGCCGGGCTGCAGGCTGCCCTCGCCGACCTGCCGGGGGTCCGCGTCGCGCCGGGAACCGCCGGGGCTCTCGGGCTGCCCGACGGCAGCGCCGATGCGATCGTCGCCTACTGGAGCGCATTCCGCGGGCCCAGCGAGGCCGAGGTCGCCGAGGCCGAGCGCGTCCTGCGACCGGGCGGCCGCCTGCTCGTCGTCCATGATTACGGGCGTGACGATGTCTCACGGATGCGCGGCGACCTGCCCGAGTATGGGAGCTGGGGCCGCCGCGACGGCTGGTACCTGCGCAACGGGTTCCGGATCCGCGTGATCCACGCATTCTGGACGTTCGGGTCCCTGGAGGACGCGAACGCGCTGCTGGCCGACGCGTTCGGGGAGGCGGGGAAGGCGATCGGTCTCGCCCTCACGCGGCCTAGGCTCAGCTACAACGTCGCGATCTACCACCGGACACGAACGGCGGACGGCCTCGCCCCCGACTCGCCCGTCGCCGGCCTGGCTCAGGTGAGCTGACGGCGTGCGGAACCGACCGTACGGGCCCAGTCGGACCTCGCCCGACGAGGACATGTACGAGGACATGTACGAGGACGAGGACACGGGCGGGCCGCGCATCGGGCGGATCCGGGTCACGCCGACGCGGGTCATCCTCCTCATCGCCATCTTCGGGTCGGTCGGCTTCGGCCTCTACACCCTCACGGTCCGCGACGCGACGCAGATCCCGCTGCTGGCCGCCGGGCTCACGCTCCTCGGGCTCGTCTTCGGGCTCCTGACGCTCATGGGCCTGGTCTCGACGTACCGCGCCGGAGCCGCCGAGGAGGCGATCCGCGCGATGTTCCTCGCGATCGGCTCGGGCATCGCCTCGATCATCGCCCTCGGGTGCTTCGCGGGAGCGGTGCTGCTCGCCCAGCTGTGGACGTCGGGTTCGCGCTGACCCGGGCGTGCGGTGAGCGGATGCTAGACTCGGCCCGATCGGTCTCGGCCGTCAGGCGACCGTCACGGTCGCCATCCGGCTCGCGCGGCCCCATCGTCTAGAGGCCTAGGACGCCACCCTTTCAAGGTGGAGATCAGGGGTTCGAATCCCCTTGGGGCTACCACTCCGGCGCCCCACCTCTCCGCCCCAACGAGCCCGCCCAGCTCCCTGCCGGCACCCCGTCGAGGGCCTCTGCTACGCTTCGGCCGTGGAGCTGATGGGCGTCTCGATCCGCACGATCGTCAAGGACAACGTCGCGATCCGCTGCGACGGCTGCAGGGACATCATCGAGGGCACGCCCTGGCGGGTGAACGTGCTCGACATCGTCGCGACGGAGCGTCCGGCGGACTGGTCGGAGCAGCCCGCGATCAACCCCGGGCCCTTCCAGTTCCACTCGGACGAGTCGTGCGTTCGAGCGTGGATGGCCCGTCGCGGCGATCTCTTCTGCCGACGGGGGCGGGTGCGCGAGATCATGCGACCCATCCCGATCCCCGGCGACGCGCGGCGCTGGGGGCTCTGCGACGGCCTCCACCGCGACGCCCACGAGTTCGTCCCCGCCTGACCAGGAGCCTCGACCGATGAGCGCGCCACGGACTGCATGACACCCGCCGAATGAACCTGACCGTCGTCCTCCCGCTGTTCACGTCGCTCGTCGCGCTGCTCTTCGGCCTCGCGCTCCTCGACCAGTGGCGGGAGCGGCGCGGTGCCTACCAGTTGATCTGGGCGATCGGGATGCTGTTCTTCGCGGTCGCCTCAGGCTGCGAGGCGCTCGCCGGCGTGGGCGGGTGGAACGAGGTCCTGTACCGGACGTGGTACCTCACCGGCGCGGTCTGGACGGCCGGATGGCTCGGTCTCGGGACCGCCTTCCTCCTCGCCCGGACCCGCTTCGGATACACGTTCGCCGTGTGCATCGGGCTCGCCGGGATCTTCACCGTCCTGACCCAGCGGCGGTACGACTATCCGGGTGCCGGCGTGGCTCCGCTCGTGTACCTCCTCGCCGCCCTCGCACTCGCGGCGGCCATCGCAATCGAGACGTACTTCCAGAACGAGCGCTGGCCGCGGATCGCCGCCGCCGGCGTCGTCGGGGCGACCCTGCTGAGCGTCGTGCTCATGGTGGCGACGCCGTTGCCGGCTCCGGGCTACGCCCTCGACCCGCGGACCGGGATCCCGACGGGCGACCTCTTCCCGGGAACGATCCGCCTGCTGACTCCGTTCCTCAACATCACCGGCGGCTTCGCGCTCATCCTCGGCGCGCTGTTCTCCGCGTACGTGTTCATGCCCAAGCGACGCGTGCTCGATTACTCGCTCGACCCGACCCAGAACGGGGACACGTTCCTGTTCAACCTCGTCATCGCACCGGTCGCGATCGTCGTGAACTTCCTCGCGTCGCTCCCCGGTGCCGTGCGAGCGCTCCTGCGCGGACGCCTCCACAGCCGCGTGCCGGCCACGATCCTCATTGCGATCGGCGCGATCGTCGCGAGCAGCACGGATTCGCTCAACCGGTTCGGCTCCACGGAGCTCTTCCAGGCCGGCAAGCTCGTCGCGGTCGTCCTGCTCTTCGCCGGATTCCTCGTCTCGATCGAGGTGTTCCGCGAGGTCCGCATCCCGTTCACGGCGATCCGGCTCGTCGGTGTCCGGCGCGAGCGCAGCCTGCCCGGCGACCTGCCGGCGGCAGAGGATGCGGGCAATCACGCCGGCTGAGCGTCGCGCGGAGACGTCGCGGGCCTGATGCGAATCCGCAAGGCCGTGTTCCCGGCCGCCGGCTGGGGGACGCGCTTCCTGCCTGCCACGAAGGCCCAGCCGAAGGAGATGCTGCCGCTCGTCGACAAGCCGGTGATCCAGTACGCCGTCGAGGAGGCGGTCGCCGCCGGGATCGAGCAGGTGATCATCGTCACCTCGAGCCAGAAGCGCGCCATCGAGGACCACTTCGACCTGTCGTACGAGCTCGAGCACCTGCTCGAGGAACGCGGCGACGTCGAGATGCTCCGGCGGATCCGGCACATCAGCGATCTGGCGCAGGTCGCCTACGTCCGGCAGAAGGAGCAGCTCGGGCTCGGCCACGCGGTGCTCGTCGCGAAGGAGCTCGTCGGGCACGAGCCGTTCGCCGTCATCCTCTCGGACGACGTGGTGGTGGGCGACCGCCCGTGCATCGGCCAGCTCATCCACGCGTACAACCAGACCCACAGCTCGGTCGTCGCCGTCACGGAGGTGCCGCCCGGCGAGACGAGGCGCTACGGGATCATCAAGCCCGAGCCGACGGACAACCCGCTCGACCACGGCCGCCTCCATCGCGTGGCCGGCCTCGTCGAGAAGCCGCCACCGGGCGAGGCGCCGTCCAACCTCGCGATCATCGGGCGGTACATCCTCACGCCCAAGATCTTCGACAAGCTCGAGCAGACGCAGCGCGGCGCCGGTGGCGAGATCCAGCTCACGGACGCGATCGAGATGCTCATGCAGGAGCAGCAGGTCTACGCCTACGAGTTCGAGGGCACGCGTTACGACGCGGGCACCACGATGGGCTGGCTCCAGGCGTCCGTCGAGCTCGCGCTTGCCCGGGCCGATCTCGCCGGGGAGTTCCGCGAGTACTTGCGCTCGCTGGAACTGTAAGGAACCCAATCCGTCGAGGCCTTCGGCCTGACGTTGCAGACAGCTGCCTATCAGTGGGCTGGCGTCGGGCTCGGCGTGAAGATGCTCGCGACGCTGGGCTGCCAAATGCGTCCGTGGCTGACGTTACGGGTGGGACAGCCCGGGACCGGCACCAGGCCCCAAATGCCGCGGTGGCTGACGTTACAAGCGGGAACGTCCGCCATCAGCGCCAAATGGGTCTGTGGCTGACGTTACGAGCCGGTGCCGTGCGTGATCGCGTGACAACGCACCGACTAACGCCAGCCAGCGATGCAAATGGTGCCGAGCCGTGGCTCAGTCGGCCGAGCGACGTGCCCGCTCGCAGTGCTCGTGCGATCGTCAGCTCGGCAGCGATCTCGGCCCTCGTCAGGCGCACGCGGTGACCCTCGAGGTCCTCGTCATCGCCGCGGTCCGGATCGCCGGGTCGCTGCCGGTGTTGCGCTGGCCGTTCGCGGGCGGGATCCTCGCGGTCCTCGTCGACCTGTCCGACCTGCTCCTCCGGGACACGCTCGATCTCGGGGGGATCCCGGACTACCAGTCCTTCGACAAGTGGCTCGACCAGGTCTACATGGCCGCGTTCCTCGTCGTCGCCCTCCGCTGGCCGCGACCGGAGAAGACCATCGCGATCGCCCTCTACGGCTGGCGGCTCGTCGGGTTCGTCGCCTTCGAGGCGTTCGGCGATCGCGGGCTGCTCCTCCTCTTCCCGAACGTCTTCGAGTTCTGGTTCCTCTTCGTCGCCGCGGTCCACCGCTTCCGGCCGGGCTTCGACTGGCGACCCGTCACGGTCGCCCCGGCGCTCGCGGTCCTGCTGGCGCTCAAGGAGCTCCAGGAATGGGCCATCCATGGCGCCCGCCTGTTCGACGGCATCAGCTCGCTCGACGCGATCGACATCGTCCGACGCTGGCTCACCGGGTCGCCATAAGCGTCCGGGGGTCGCGAATGAGCTGTCGCGGGGGGCCCGCCACCGTCACGCGAGGCTAGCGCCAGGAGTCTCACCCCCGCCTGCCGGCCGTAGTGGCTCGACCCTCGAGTTCGGTCGCGCGCCAGGTTCGGTACGGTAGGATGGGCCTACCGGTCGCATCACGAGAGGGTCGTCTTGGCGGATATCGGAAGCGTGCTCGGGAGCCGCTATCGCCTCATGGAGCTCCTGGGCCAGGGTGGCATGGCCACCATCTACCGGGCTCATGACGCCCAGCTGAATCGCGACGTTGCCGTCAAGCTCCTCCGTCCCGAGTACGGGCGCGACCCGGAGTTCGGCAGCCGGTTCCGCCAGGAGGCGCAGGCCGCTGGCTCGCTCAACCACCCGAACGTCGTCTCGGTCTACGACTACGGCGTCGACGAGCAGGGTCCGTTCATCGTCATGGAGCGGATCGACGGCGAGGACATCGCCACGATCCTCCGGCGCAGCGGCCCGCTCGCGCCCCGCCAGGCGGCGCGCCTGGCCG
>VBHW01000115.1 GCA_005881055.1 Chloroflexota bacterium | reverse complement strand
CATGGAGGTCGTCGGGCTCCGGACGTACGTGCCCTACCTCGCGGTGCTCATCGGCCTCCATGTCGCCGTCGCCGCTGCCGTGTTCGTCCTCCTGCGCCGCTGGACCGGGCCGCTCGCGGCGCTCGGCGGGGGCACGCTGGTCCTGTTCCTCGGGAGCGGCTTCGAGAACCTCTACTGGGCATTCCAGATCGGCTTCGTCGGGACGATCGCGGCGGGACTGTGGATGGTCTGGCTGCTCGACGGGCCGGCCGGCTCTCGCCGGGCAGCTGCGGTCGTCGGGTTGCTCGTGGTGAGCCTGGCAACGTCGGGGCTTGCCCTCGTCTTCCTCGGGATCGCGGCGATCCTCATGCTGATGCGCCCGGACTGGCGTCGCTTCGCGCCGGGACTCCTCGTGCCGCTGCTGGTCTACGCCGCGTGGTACGTCCTCGTCGGGAACGCCGGGCTCGCGGCGGATCGCGACCCGCTGTCCCTGGAACGGGTGCTCCAGGCCCCATGGTTCGTGGCGGAAGGCCTCGAGAACGCGGTGGGCGCGATCACGGGCGTCGGTTCCGTCCTCGCCGGCATCGTCGTCGTCCTCCTCCTCCTCGGACTGCTCGACGCTGTCGTGCGCGGGCATCGGGTGCCGGCCCCGACGATCGCCCTGTCCGCCGGGCTCGTGCTCGAATACGCGCTCATCGCCCTGACACGAGCGGGCGTCACGTTCGGGCAGTCCGACTACACGCGCTACACGTACCTCGGCGCGATCCTCGTGCTCCTCGCGATCGCCGCGATGGCAGGCTCGCTGCCGATGCCCTCGGTGCGCTGGCGCCGGCAGGCGATCTTCGTCGGCGCGACGCTCGTCCTCGAGCTGGCCCTCGTCCTCAACGTCCAGCTCCTCGTCGCGGGCCGCGACTTCTTCCTCGTCCGGGCGCAGTTCACGCGCGCGCTCATCGCCGAGGCCGTGACGCACGATGGGTCCGACGGGGTCGACCTGGCGCGGTCGCTCGTCGCCGTGCCGTCACCAGATTCGCTCCGCCAGATCGGCGCTCGCTACGGCCTGCCGACCTCGGACGCCCTCGTGCCCGGCGACGTCACGCAGGCCCCGGACTGGATCCAGCGCCTCGCGACCCTCCGCTTCCAGGGCTTCCCGGTCGGGCCGTAGGCAGGTCGGGCCAAGACCCGAAGCGGCCGCCGGGCTCCCTCAGACCGCGCCCGGTCGGTGCCGCCCTGGCCGGCCGCGGCGAAGGCTCCGCGCCACGCGACCCCGGAACGCAACCGCATACCAGCGGAGGTACTGGGGTAGCCACTTGCGGAGACGGAAGTTGCTCGTGCCCGACGTCCGGTCGCGCCAGGTCGTCGGGACCTCGGCCACGCGACGGCCGGCCAGGGTCGCCTTGACCGTCAGCTCGAGCGCGAGCTCGAAGCCCGCGCGGCTCTCGATCGTCACCGTCTCGAGGTACGACCGGCGATAGAGCCGGAAGTTGCTCGTCGCGTCGTGGACGGGGACGCCACCGAACCAGTGGAGCGTCAGTCCGGCGACGCGGCTCATGAGCGCCTTCAGGCGAGGGCCGCCGAGCTGGCGGCCGCCCGGCATGTAGCGGCTGCCGGCCACGACGTCGGCGCCGTCCCGGGCGAGGGCGAGCATCCGCTCGACGACCTCGGGTTCATCGGAGCCGTCGGCCATCGTGATGAGGACGAACTCCCCGCGGGAGGCGGCGATGCCCGAGCGCATGGCGTTGAGGACGCCGCGCCCGCGGTCGTTCCGGAGGCCATGGACGTGAGGGAGGTCCGCGGCCGAGCCGGCGATGACGGGCACCGTCGAGTCCTCGTCGAAGTCATAGACGACGAGGGTCTCGTGAGACGTGGTCACCGCCGCTTCGAGCGCTCGCAGGACAGGGACGACCGCCTCGCCCTCGTTGTAGACGGGCATGACGATCGACAATTCGGGCGCCGCGACCTCCACCACGCGCGGGCTCACTGCGGTCGCTCACCAACGTACAGCGTCTGCTTGCCGAACAGCCACCATGCCGGCGGGAACGCAAGGTAGGCGCGGACGAGGATCGGGTGCTGCGGCAGGCGGCTCTTCGTCGTGTAGGGGAGGAACCGGGTCACCATCCGGTGGGTCCTGAGGCCGGCCACCGTGGCGGCTTCCTCGAGGCTGGCCTCGGTCATCGGCACGCTGTGGTCGATGAAGTCCCAGTACCGGCCGCCGATGAGCCGGACGTTCGGCTGGAGGACGATGACGCGCCCGCCCGGCCGGAGGATCTTCCGGATCACCCCGAACTGATCGACGACCGCATCCCGCGAGGGAAGATGCTCGAGGTAGTTGCTCATGAACGCGATTCCGAAGTAGTCGAGCGGCAGGGCGTCGGTCAGTGCCAGCCCGTCGGCCTGGACGAAATGGACGTCGGGTGGCAGCTCGGCAGAGACGTCCCGGACGTCGGTGGCCCAGCGTTCCTCGGCGCGGACGTTGCGGATGAAATAGCCGAGATCGCACCCGATGTCCACGATCGGACCGTCGACCATGAACCGACGGAGATGCTCCACGATCGGCGGCCAGATCCGCTCCTTGGACGCGCGATGGCGCTCCTGGAACCGAGTCGAGTAGATGCGCTCGAGGTCCTCGCTCACAGACGACCCGCTTCGAGCTCCGCGCGGATCCAGGGGATGACCTCGTCGAGCATCGCGTCGAGCGTCGTCGTCGCCTCGAAACCGAGCACGTCATGCGCCTTGCGGACGTCGGGCACGCGGAACTGCACATCGTGCTCGAACGGCGGGTCCGAGACCGTGCGGAAGGGCCGCTCGGGTCCGTGGACCTTGTGCCAGATCGCCCGAGCGAGCTCCGTGACGGTCGTCGACGTCGCGGTCGAGAGGTTGAAGTCCTCGTTGACGGCCCGGTCCGATTCCATCGCGAGCCGGATGCCGCGCGCGAGGTCTCCGCCGTACGTGTAATGCCGGACCTGGTCCCCCGCGCCGAGGATGTGGAGCGGATCCTGGCCTTTGAGGGTCTTCAGCGCGAGGTCGGGGACGACGTGCGACAGAGCGAGCTTCACGTTGCCGCTCATGACGTCCGTGTCGCGCGCCGCGCGCCGCTCGCCGATGCCGACGCAGTTGAACGGCCGGACGATCGTCCACGGCAGCCGGTACTGCTCCCAGCCGCCCTTCGCGAAGTACTCTGAGGCGAGCTTCTGGAAGCCATACGTCGAGATCGGCGGCGGGCTCGTCAGCTCGGCCCCTTCGGGGGTCGGGAACACCG
The DNA here is from genome assembly GCA_005881055.1 of Chloroflexota bacterium. Taxonomy (GTDB): domain Bacteria; phylum Chloroflexota; class Limnocylindria; order Limnocylindrales; family CSP1-4; genus C-114. Next base: position 397 of record VBHW01000115.1, on the reverse strand, counting down.
TCGCGGACTCGTAGACCATCGAGCTGCTCACGACGACGATCCGTGCGAGGGGGCCGTCCCGGTGCGCGCCGATCGCCGCGTCGAACGTCGCCGCGAGGATGCGCTCGTTCTCGGCGAGCAGGTCGTACGCGAACTGGTGGAAGTAGCTGATCCCGCCGATCATCGCGGCGGCCGCGACGACCTGGTGGCAGTCGGCCGCGAGGTCGGTGAGCAGCGCGGCATCCTTCGCGTCGCCCTGCACGAACCGGTAGCGCGGGTGGCCGTCGTAGCTCTTGATGACCGGCCCGTACTTGCTGAAGTCGTCGACGCCGACGACCTCGTGGCCGGCCTCGAGCAGCTCCGGGACGAGGTAGCCGCAGATGAACCCGGCGGCGCCGGTGACGAGCACACGCATCAG
>VBHW01000114.1 GCA_005881055.1 Chloroflexota bacterium | reverse complement strand
TCGGTACCTCGTGTCGTCGAGCGTCGCATACCACTCGACCGACTTGAGCAGGATCGTCCTGAGCCGGTCGAGCGGCGAGGCATTGAGGCCGTAGACCCTCGCGATGATGAACGCGCCAGCCGGCGCCTCGGGTACCGGAACCGTCGTCCCTGCCGCTGCCTGGACAGTCGCGATCGTCACAGGAGCACCACAGCCGGCGCCAGTGCGCTCGAGGACCTGCCACCGATCCGTTGCGGCGACCTGCCGGTAACGGCAGAAGGTCTCGAGCGTCGCCGCCGGCGACTCGAACCAGCGGAATCGACCGTCGACGGTGATCGGCAGCACCTCGCCCACACGGAGGGGCCGGCCGATCTCGACGCGAAGACTGTCCGCGGGTTGAAACTGGCGAAGGATTCGCTCGGGCGCGGTGGGTGAGCGCAGTCGATCGGTATTGAGCTCGTCGAGCATCGGCGTATAGGCACCGTAGGACTGGAACACGGGCAAGGGCGCCCATCGGAACTCCGGATAAGCGTAGGCGACGCCCGCCTCCCATGGGTCGACATGGACGGTCCGGCCGACAATCGCCGCCAGGATCGGCGGCTCAAGTCGGTACTGAGCTCGCAGCCGTTCCCGAGTGCGCTGGGCCGTTCTCTCAAGCTTGGCAGGTGGGAAGACGTTCCTCGCCTCTGTGACGAGCGAGCGCACGGAGCCGGGAAGGTTCAGATACGCGGATGGCTGGACCTGCGAGGCGCCAGCGAACGCAATTCCAAGTCCGAGGAGCGACACGAGCCAGGATCGACGATCCGCAGAACGACCGGTGACTGCAAAGGCCGATACGACCGCGGTCGAGAACACGACCGGAACGTGCCCGCGCACGAAAAGCACCTTCCACAACGCGAAGCCCAGGACGAGCGCCACAACGGCCAAGGCGATTCGCCTCGAGCTCGGCCATCGCAGGCTGCTCCGCCAGGCGGCCCAGGCGATGATCGCGGCGCAGGCCGGGAACGCGAGGAAGAGCCAGAGCTGGTCTGGCGGAGGGTCCCGGCCCATGGCCTCCTGGTAGCCCGAAATGATCTGGTAAGCGCCGACGGTGAACGCCCCAAGGTCCATCAGGCGCTGGCCGGCGGCAATCCAGAGACCAACGCCCGTCAGAGCGAGCGCCGCCAGATAGACGAGAAGGAAACGCCACCACGGGCGTCCCACGCTCACGACGACGATGGCGCCCATCGCAACCGCGAAGACGCCCACGCTGAGCTTACCGAGCGCCGCGACCGCTGCGAGGGATCCCGCGATGGCCGCCAACGTGGTCGTCGGGACTGGGACTCGAT
>VBHW01000113.1 GCA_005881055.1 Chloroflexota bacterium | reverse complement strand
GCTTGTAGACGAAGACGACAGCGCCCGGTCGCCAGATCGCGACCTTCTGCCAGAGCGGCCCGACCCCCGCCGTCAGCTCGGCGTCGGAGGCGACGTCCCGGGGTGTCGGTCGCTTGATGAGGTCGGTGATGCCGTGGCCGGCCGCGACGAGCGCATCGTCGGCTGCGTCGAGCCTGGTCCCCTGGGGCACGATCCCGGCGACGATCAGTCGGCGCCAGAACATCCGCCCGAGGCGGCCCTGGTGGTAGTGGCCCGCGTTGACGCTGACGACGGACGGGTTGATGCCGACGAACAGGAGTCCGCCGCGGGCCGGCGGCAGGTCGGCGAGCGTCTCGATCGTCCTTCCGTCGAGCGAGATCGTCGTGCGGTGGGTTCCGGGGCCGGGGCGGTGCATGAGCGCGCGCAGGTCGATGACCTCCGGCCCCACGTTCGGGTCCCCCTTCTTCGATCGCCCCGTCGACCCGCTGTCGGATCCCCCCGGGCGCCTCATGGCCCCGTCGTGTCGGGCGGGTCCGGTGGGATGTCCGAGTCCTCGCGGATCGAGCGGGCCTCGTCGCGCGCCGCCCTGACGCCCCGGCCGAGCATCTGCCCGATCTTCGGCAGGGTCTTCGGTCCGCGCCAGATGATCACGAGGACGAGGATGACGATGAGGACCAGCCCGACGTCGCTCATGGGCGGATGGTAGCGCCGGCGGCAACGCCCGAGGCTCAGTGTCCGCCGGCGCTCAGCGTTCGCCGGCGCTCAGCCTTCGCCGGCGCTCGCCTCGAGCAGGGCGACCCACCTGTCGCGCATCGCCGGCCCGCGACGCGTCGCGACCTCGACGAGCTCGAGGATGCGCAGGAGTCGCAGCCGTCGCAGTGCCGCTCGGGTCGGAGCATCGTCGGCGATGCCGGCCGCGTCGGTGAATGCGTCCCATGACGCCCGGGCTCGGGCCGCGTGGAAGTGGAACGTCAGCCACTGGAATGTCGCCGCGTCGAGGAGCGGATCGGCCAGCCGCGCGTACTCGAAGTCGATCAGCCCGACGAGCCGATCCTCCTCGACGATGACGTTGGCAGGCGCGAAGTCGCCGTGGACGAACCGGGGGCGAGCATTCGGCAGGCTGGCCCACGCCACCTCGAGGTGCTCCGCGATCGCGCCGGCGACCGCGGCTCGGGTGACCGCACTCACCCGCCCAGCGATCGCGTCCAGGCGTCGGCGGGAGAGGTCGGCCAGGCGCTCAGGCGACGCCCAGTCCGTCGGAAGGTGGAGGCCGTCCGTGTCCACGTCGGCCAGCCGGCGGTGGACCGCGCCCATGAGGCGTCCGAGGAGCGTCGCGTCGCGATCGCTCCCGAGGAGGCTGGGTCCGAGCCGCCCGGGCACGAACGCGGTGACGACCACCGGCACGCCGCTGCCAGGCGCCTCGCCGGCCATGGTCTTGACGACCTCCGGCGCCGGGATGCCCGCCCCGCGCAGGCGTTGGGCAAGGGACAGGGCCCGTTGGGCAATCGCACGCCCCGCGAGTGGATCGAGCAGCTCCTGGACGACCCAGCGGCGGCCGTCGACGAGCGTGACGATCGTCGTCCTGTTCGCGAACCCCCAGGCAGGTCGCTCGGCGCCGATCACCTTCGCGTCCACGAGGGCCGACAGACGGGCCAGCTCGACGTCGCCCTGGACGCCCGTGAGTCCCACGGCCGTCAGCCCGTTCGCGGCGGCCGGAGCGCGCGCGGGATGACGGACCGGAGCGCCGTGTGGGTGGGCGAGAAGCTGACGACCTTGTTGTCGACGAGGCCCATGGAGATCGCCGCGTCGATGACGTCGACGTCACGGAGCGTCGCCTCGCGACCCTTGCGGGAGACGACCCAGATCGCGCCGTCCGGGACGATCGCGGAACGGAGGACGCCGAGCCGCGCGAGCTCGTCGACCGAATCGGCGGCCAGGAAGATGAGGTCCATCCCGTCCGGAGGCTGTTGCCCGGGCGCCAGGTCGATGACCTCGGCGGCCCGTCCCTCGACGAGGAGCCGGAACGCGCGGTCGTCCACGCCGGCGATCGCCACGCGGCTGTCGGGACGCACGCCGAGCTTGTCGAGGAGCGGACGAGTGCTCACCTGATCGGGCATGGAGGCGATGGTGCCACGCGATGGCGGTTCGGGTACGCTCGCCCGAGATGGCCCGACCTGGGCCGAGAGGAGGCGACGATGCTCCGGGCACCCGACATCGGGGAGCTGCTCCAGGCGCAGCAGTTGCGCCGCCTCACCCTCGACGCAAGCGGCGTCTACTTCATCACCGACATCGACGCCTCGCATGCCGAAGACCTCGCGAAGGCGCTCCTCGTCATGGCATCGGCGCGCACTGGCCGGCCCGACGAGGCGATCACGCTGTACATCAACTCGGGCGGTGGCTCGGTGGGCGATGGGCTGGCGATGATCGAGGCGATCAACTTCACGCGCCGGCGGTACGACGTGCGGATCGATACGGCGGTGCTCGGCTACGCGTACTCGATGGGCGCGATCGTCCTCCAGGCGGGGGACACACGGTCGATCGGGCGGTTCGGGACGCTCCTGCTCCACTCGAGCCAGTGGTCGATCTCGGGCGAGGACGAGCGGGTCTTCAAGGACTACCAGCGACTGTCCGAGCACTACCAGGAGGTCGTCGCCCAGCTGTTCGCGGCGCGGACGGGCAAGCGCGACGCGGGCTGGTGGCGGCGGTACATCTGGTCGGGCCGCGACAGGTTCCTCGGGCCGGACGAGTGCCTCGAGATGGGCCTCGTCGATCGTATCGACGAGCCGACGCTGCACGGTCGGCCGGACTACCGGGTGGGGTCGCCGCCCGTTGCGACCTCGCCGATGGCGACGCCCGCACTCCCGGCAGCCCCGGCGACGCCCGCACTCCCGGCAGCCCCGGCGACCGCCGCACTCCCGGCAGCCCCGGCGACGCCCGCCAAAGAGGGCTCCTGACCAGCGCCGGTCCACTCCTCGTCTACGGTCCGCGCTCGCTGACGTACGACTTCGGGCCGGGTCACCCGCTGACGCCGCTCCGGTTCGGGCCGGCGATCGATCTCCTGGGCTCGGTCGGGGCGAGTCCCGGTTTGGCGCCCGAGCCCGCATCCGACCAGGACCTGACACTCTGCCACGATCCGGCGTACCTCGCGATCGTTCGGCGGCTCTCCGCCGACCCGGATGGGCCTCCGGCGGCCGGGATCGGTCCCTTCGGGGACGATCCGCCCTTCGCCGGCATGCACGAGGCGGCCGCGTCGGTCGCGGGCGGGTCGATCGCGGCGATGCGGGCGATCCTCGCGGGCGAGGTCGAGCACGCCTTCCATCCCGGCGGGGGCCTCCATCACGCGATGCGGGACCGGGCATCGGGTTTCTGCATCTACGACGATCCGGCCCTGGCGATCGCACTCGCGCGCCGCGAGGGCCAGCGGGTGCTGTACGTCGACCTGGACGTCCACCACGGGGACGGTGTCCAGGCGATCCACGCCGACGATCCGGGGGTCATGACGATCTCGTTCCATGAGTCCGGCCGGAGCCTGTTTCCCGGCAGCGGGTTCCTCGACGAGGTCGGTGAGGGGGCGGCCGCCGGGAGCGTCCTCAACGTGCCCCTCGAGCCGTGGACGGGCGAGGGACCGTGGATCGACGCCGTCCGGGCGATCGTCCCCGGCGTGGCCGCGGCGTTCGGGCCCGATGTCGTCGTGAGCCAGCACGGGTGCGACACGCATGCCTGGGACCCGCTCGCGCATCTCCGCGTCACGACCACGGCGATGGGCGAGGCCGCGAGGATCGTCGATGCGGTGGCACACCGGTACGCTCGCGGCCGGTGGCTCGCGACGGGCGGCGGTGGGTACGACGCGTACCGGGTCGTGCCGCGGGCGTGGTCGTTGACGTGGCTGGCGGGCGCCCATCGCGACGTTCCCGAGGCGACCCCGCGAGCGTGGCGCGAGCGATGGGAGGAGGCTGCCGCGGCCTTCGGGATGCCGGGGATGCCCGAGCGGTTCTCCGACGCCCCGAACGCCGGCCGGGATCCCGACCGCCTGCAGCTGCTGGCGGAGTCGACGTCGCGGGTCGTCACTGCGGCAGCAGGGCGGGTCGGCCTGCCTGCGCTCGTCCGTTTCGGGATCGAGGGTGGCTGGGATCCGCTGGGGCATGTCCCCGCGCCGCGGGAGCCCTCGGCGATCGGCTCCACCGGCGATGCGCCGGCGCTGGTGGAGATGACCGCGGACCTGCTCGATAGGGTCTCGGTCGCCGACCGGGTCGGCCCGATCGCCTCGGGGGCCGTGCTCTCGTCGCTCCTGCGACACCTCGGTGCCGGCGGAACGACCGGGGTCGGCGCCGTGGTGGGCGATCAGCTCGTTGGGGTCACGGTCGTTGCGGCCCTGCGTGACGACGAGCCTGTCGAGCTGTTCACCATCGGCGTCGCGCCGGACTGGCGCCGCCGAGGCCTGGGAGCCGCGCTGCTCGACCGACTGATGGTCGAGCCGGCCGTGGCTGGTCGGCCACTGCGGGTCGAACTCGGCCCTGCCGAGCGGGACGTCGTGGATCCGTCTCCGCTCGCAGAACGCCAACTCGTCGCGCGGCGTCTCCTCGGCCGTGCCGGCTTCGAAGAGGTCTCCGGCGACCGGCCGCGCGACTCGCTCGACCTGCCGTCCGTCCTCCATTTCCGCCGACCCGCGACCGCCTGAGGTCCTCGTCAGCGCCCGAGACGCACACCCCGCGGCGGCCGCTCGAGGATCGACGCTTCGCCCCGATC
>VBHW01000069.1 GCA_005881055.1 Chloroflexota bacterium | reverse complement strand
CGCACCTCGAGGGCATCCAGGACGGGTTCCGGATGTGGCTCCGGGCGGAGACCGCGGATCGCGCCGAGCTGAGCTACCTCATCGGCCACGCGGCCGCCGTGCGGGCGGCCCACACGAGCGTCGTGGCCGCGACGCCGGCCGATCGGACGGCCGCGTTCGCCGAGGCATCGGCCGAGGCACGGCTGCACCCCAGGGTCCCGGCCATCCGTGAGCCGGAGACGTGGCATCTGGCCGCGCTCGCGCACGCCCGGCTCGTGCTCGCCCTCCTGCCGCGCATGCCCGAGGGCGCCGTACGCTTCCCGGGGGGCCGCCGCTCGTACGCCGACATCGCTGCACCGCGTGGACCGGCCGAGCTCGCCGAGCGGATCGACGAGCTGGAGCGCGAGCTCTGGCAGACGGCCACGGGCCGCGCCCGTCCGTCGACCCGTCCCGCGTTCCGGCGGACGTACGGGTTCTTCGACGCCGCGGAGATGCTCGGACGGAACCCCATCCGGGCCGACGGCCAGGGGTTCGGGCTCGCCGGCTGATCCGCTGGTATCATCTGGCCCCGATCCGGCGCGCTCGGCGGGGCGCCATCTGACCCGATCGGGGCTCGCCCAGCCGACGCCGCTGTCCACGCTTCCGCCGACGCTCCCCGGACGCGTCGACCAACGCCTCTGACGACGCCTCTGCCCATCGGAGCCCGACCCTGGACGATCCGCCGACGCGCGACCCTTCGCCGCAGCCCGGGCCGAGGCCCGGCCCGCCGGGAGGCGTGCCCCCCGACGGGACGACCGACGCGCCGCCCAATGCCCGGAGCGAGCCACGCTCCGACCCTCCGGGGCTGCGCGAACAGATCGCCGCAACGATCGACGCGGCCTGGAAGATGGTCGAGGCGCACGTCGAACTGGCACGTGCCGAGCTCTCCGAGATCGGCGATGAGGTCAAGCGCGTTGCCGCCCTCGGCGGCGTCGCCGCCGGGCTCTTCCTCTTCCTGGGCATCCTCCTGCCGGTCGGCCTTCTCCTGTTCCTCGGGGAGTGGTGGTTCGGTTCGATCGGCTGGGGCGTCCTCCTCGGGACGGAGCTCTGCCTCGCCATCGCGGTCACATGCGTCGCCCTCGCCTTCGACGTCTCGGGCGCTGCCATCGCTCGTTCGTTCATCCTGGCGGTGCTCGTCGGAGGCATCCTCGCGGCCGTCCTCGCGCTCGCCCTCCCGAACGAAGGCTGGACGCGCGTCGGAAACTCGTCGGGCCTGAACGTGGAGCCCGGTGTGCGACCGCTCGCGATCGCGACGGCCGTCATCGCGGCGATCGGGGCGCTCCTCGGGCTGCTCCCGGGCGCCCGCTCGGGCGGCATCGGCGGCGTGATCGGCGGGCTCATCGGCGGGGCGATCCTCGGCGCGATCGTCGGTGCGCTCAGCGCCGTCCGCTTCGGGGTCGGTCCCGGCGCGGCGCTGGGCGTTGCCCTCGGCCTCGGGACGTGGGCAGCGCTCGCGGGGCTCGCCCTCGCACGGAAGGGAATCGACGGCGAGGCCATGAAGGCTCGCTTCTGGCCGAGCCAGACCATCGAGACCACGAAGGAGACGATCGAGTGGGTGCGCGAACGGACGCCGCTCGGGCCGCGGCCGTAGCCAGCCGGGGCGAGCTCGCGGAGGAGGTCGCCCGACTGGAGGCGGCCGGCCGCGAGGCGGTCGACATCCCCGCCAAGATCCGGCGGGCGCCGGCCCGCACCGCCGGGCTCGCAGCCGGCGCGGCGTTCGTCGTCGCGGGCGGGCCGAAGCGCATGCTCCGGGCGGCACGCCGCGCGATCCGCGGCCCGGAGGCCGACCTGCCGAAGTCGATGCTGCCGAAGGAGGTCGACCGGACGCTCCGCAAGCTGGGCAGCGACGGCGCCAAGGTCCGCGGCACGCTCGAGCGCGAGTTCGCCGGCTACCTCGACGAGAAGGCCGAGGATCGCCGCAAGCGCGACCTGTCGGCGACCGCCGCGCTGCTCGCCGGCTCGGTGCTCGGCCCCGTGACGAAGCGCCTCGGCAATCGCCTCGCCGAGGAGCTGTTCACGCCGAAGGCGGCCGGCGAGGAGGCGTTCGACGGCGCGGTCGAGCGAGCTCGACGCCGCTGGAAGCGCGAGGCGCCCGAGGAGGGCCCGGCTGCCGGCTCAGCGGATCCAGTGGACGGGGATCGGCCCGCCCGCTAGCGATCTCCCGTCCGGGCTCCTGTCCGGTCGTCCGCGCCGATGGCAGCCAGGCGATCGGCGGCCGGGATGAAGTAGTAGCCGCCGCTCAGTGGGCGCGTGAACCGCGTGAGGTCGTCCGGAGTGCCGCCGATGCGGCCGACCATGCTGTCGAGCATCCGGGCCAGGATCCCCTGGCTCGCCGAGAACCCGACGAAGATCGTGCCGTGGCTCGTGAGCGAGCCGTACGCGATGTTCCGCCGGAAGATCCGCCCGAAGACCTCCTGGTCGGTCCGCGCGACGTGCGATGCCTTCGGCTTCGGATCGAGCTCGGTGCTGTCGGCCTTCTGCCGCCCGATGACCGCCTCCTGGGAGGCAACCTCGAGACCCTCCCATGCCGCCACGTCGTGCTCCCACTGCTGGAGCAGGAGGATCGAGCCGGCCTCACCCGGCGAGCCCGGTGGGATGAGCGCGACCTCCGTCGCCTCGACGAGGGTCGGATTCTCCGTCCCGTCGATGAAGCCCGTGAGGTCGCGGTCGTGGTGGTAGGGCCAGCCGACCACCTCGTGCCCGAGGTCCGCCACGTCTTCCAGGGCAGCGACGACGTCGCGCGTCAGGTCGAACACGACGTCGTAGGACGCGCCGGTGAGCCAGATGACGACGTCGTGCTGCGTCGCGGGGAGCGTGTAGCCCGTCGGGCCGACGATCGGGTCCTTGAAGCCGTGGAGGCCCGGCGGCGAGGCGTCCGGTGCGACGGTCGCCCACAGCTCCGGCCGGAACCCGGCCACGAGGTTGACGCCGCCGATCGTCGTCCGGGGCTCGCGCAGCGAGGCGACACGAGCGACCGCGGACGCCGGGTCGACGGAGCTCGTCAGGTCGAGCTCGAGGTACGCATGCGAGGCGGTCCCGAGCGCGAGGATGCCGGGCTGCGGTGACGCCACGCCCTGGCCCCTGACCGTCAGTGCAGCATGCGCTGCCAGCCCTGTGGGACGCGTCCGGCAGGTCCCGGCGCGGGCTGGTCTTCCGGGTGATGCCGAGGTGGCGCCAGCTCCGGACCGTCGAGGTACTCACCGGTCGCGTAGTCGTAGAACCAGTCCTCGTCCGGCTCGAAGCTCCGGACAACCGGGTGCCGCTCGGCCGCGGCGTGGTGGCCGGCATGCTGCGACGGCGAGGAGTCGCAGCAGCCGATGTGGCCGCAATGGGCGCAGCGGCGGAGGTGGAACCACCAGCCCTCGGACGCAAGACACTCCACGCAGCCCGGCCCGCTCGGGAGGATCGCCGGGTCGATCTGGTCCTCAGCCGCCATCCGTGGTCCTCCCGGCCCTCTCGAGCGCACCGCGATCCCAGGCTGCCAGCGTGGCGCCGGCGTCGTACGTGCTCTCGAGGAAGCTCATGACCGCACGCTCGGGATCGGCCTCGCGGCGCAGGTCCTCCTCGCGAAGGACGAACTCGCCGTACGCCGTGTCGTATCTCGCGGGATCGGGCTGCACGGTCGCCCGGTCGAAGCCGGCGGGTTGCGGGTACATGTAGGAGTAGTACGCCGGCCCGACCTCGGGGCTCGTCGGCCACCAGCCTGCGCTGCTGACCTCGTGGCTGTACGCCTCGTACATCACCCAGTCCGGGCAGTTGGGGATGCTGCCGGGATGCAGGGGCGCCGGGCGTCCCGAGAAGCGCGTGACGGCGAGGTCGAACCCTCCCCAGAAGAAGTGGACGGGGCTGGCCTTGCCGATGAACCCGCCCCGGAACGCCGTCAGCCGGCGATGCGCTGCCCGGAGTCCCGACCAGAGTTCCGCAACGTGCTCCCGCTCGTATGACGCGTGCTCGTCGTCCTCGTCGAACGGGATCGCGACGACGACCTCGACCGGGTTCGTCCGGATCGGGACGGCGATCCCGATCCCTTGGAGCTCGCGCATGAGGGTGCGGTAGAACGCGGCAACCGACATGGGGCGCAGGTCGATCGCGAAGGACCGCCCGTCGCTGGCCTCGATCACCAGGCGGTGGTCGACGAAGTCGAAATCGATCTGGAACAGGCGGTCGCCGTGGGGCATGGGGCTCGTCGTCAGGCCATGCGCCGTGACGTACAGCGGCACGTGCCACCAGTGGTTCAGCGGCGGCGTCGCGGCCATTCGGATCTTGCCGACGATCTGCGTCCACATGTGCACGGTGGTGAGGGTGTCGGCCCAGCCGTGCTCTGGCCCCGTCGGTCGATGCGAGATCGGGCGGAGCCCGGGAGCCGCCCGCGCCACGCTACCTGCCACGTTCCGCCGGGTCACGCCGATCTCTGAGCTCACGGACCCATTCCTCGAGCCGCGCGAGGTGCTCGGCGTAGTGGTCGCCGCCGGACTTCGCGATCCACCAGGCGGCCTCGGCCTCGGGCGAGCGGAGCGCGGTCCATTCCTCGAGCATCCTCGTGCGTCCGGCGTTGGCCTGGACCCAGGCCACGTGCCACGGCTGGTCGCTCATGGCCTCGAGGAATTCCGCGTTCAGGCGATCGATGTCGATCGCGTGGCCCTCGTAGGTCCGCGCGCCGATCCGCTCGAGCTGGACCTCGGCCTCGGCGAGCCAGGTGCCCAGGTGGGAGACGAGGTCGCGGACCGTCCAGTCGGGGTCGCGGTAGTAGCCCGGCATCAGGCACTCCTCGGGCGTGAGCGAGCGCACGAGGTCCGCCACGGCGTACCAGCCGTGCCGTTCGGCGTCGAGCTCCGCGGCGTACGGGAGCGCTCCGACGGGGCCCTCGTTCCCGGGCTCGGCACCCTCGGCGCCGAGGACCTGCGCGTCGGTCGTGTCAGCCTGGGGAACGCCCGTCACCGGGCCACCGCCGCGAACTCGCCCTCGAGCGGCAGGCCCGCGTCCTCCCAGTCGAGGAGCCCGCCGCTGTATCGGCGGACGTCCCGGTACCCGCGCCGCACGAGATCGCGATAGAGGGCGACGCTCGACAGGCAGTCGACGTTCGAGCAGTAGACGACCACCTCGTCCTCGGGCCGGACCGCCGCGTAGAGCTCCTCTGGTGTGTCGAAGTGGAGGGAGCCCGGGATGTGCTTCGAGTCGAAGGCCCAGCGGTTGAGGGCCATGATCAGCTTGAAGTCGTCCCCGCGGTCGAGCTTCGCCCGGAGCTCGTCACGGTCGATCGTCCGGATCGGCTCCGTCCCGAGGGCGGCGTGTGGATGGGGCTGGACCATGTCGCTCCATATCATCGCGCCTGCGGCCACGATCGACACGCGGCGACCCGCGACCCGGCCGGGCAAGGCTACGGACCTGGTCGAGCAGCTGCTCGGCGACGAGGTCGAAGGGCTCGAGGCTCCGCTCGGCCCGGCTCAACGCCACGGCGCCCTCGCAGGTCGCGACGAGGGTGGCCGCGTAGCGGTCGGCATCGCTGCGGTCGAGGCCGCCCTGCTCCAGGAGCTCCGCCAGCCTCCGACGCCATGTCCGGAACACCGTCGCTGCCTGTTCCAGGAGGGCCGGCGAATCGGCCGCGACCGTGACCGCGAGCACGGCGCATCCCGCCTCGAAGTTCGATCGCACGAGGACTTCGCGCCAGACGTGGACGAACCATGCCGCGACCTCGTCGGCAGCGGCGCCGGCCTTGCGCTCCAGCTGGTCGATGGCGATGGCCCCGGCCGCATCGAGCGCCGATCCGACGAGCTCTTCCTTGCCGCCGGGGAAGTGGTGATAGACGGATCCGCGCGGTGCCCCGGAGAGATCGAGCACCTCCGAGAACGAGGTGGCCTGCAGGCCGCGCCGGGCGAGGAGGCGCACGGCGCTCTCCACCATCCGAGCTCGGACTCCGCGGGCCACGTGCCGTCCCTCCCTTGACTATGATGAGCGTCATAGTTACTGTGGCTATGACAGCCGTCATATTCTGACACGAGGAGCCAGGGCCATGCCGATGATCGACGTCTACGCCGCCGCCGATCTCTTCCCAGAAGGTGCCGATCGCGCACTTGCGGAGGAGCTCACGGGGGCCCTGCTGCGGGCCGAGGGCGTCACGGCGCCCGGCCCAGCGCATCTCAACAACACGGGCGCATACATCCACCGCATGCCCGCCTCCACGGTCCACACGGCCGCCACCGACTCGGCCCGCACGGTGCGCGTCCAGGTGATCACGCCGCCCGGCGTCCTGACTCGTGACGGCCAGCGGCGCCTCGTGGCAGACGCGACCGAGATCGTCGCGCGGATCGCCGGCGACCCGTCGCAGGCGGGGCGGACCTGGGTGCTGCTCAGCGAGGCGGCCGAGGGCGGCTGGGGGATCGCCGGGACGGCCTTCGGACGCGAGGAGTTCGCCGCGCTGCTCCGCTGACGCCGCGGGTGGAACGAGCTCACGACGCGAGGATCACGCGCCGCTCCGCAGGTCGAGCACGCGGCCCCAGCGCAGCGCCCGGACGGCGACGAGGACACCGAACGCGGCAAGGACGAGGATCGCCGCGGCCGCGATCGCCGCGTCGAGGTCGCCGCCCTGGAACTCGCCGTACACGACGAGCGGCAGCGTCTGCGTCCGGCCCTGGACGTTGCCGGCGAACATGATCGTGGCGCCGAACTCCCCGAGCGACCGGGCCCAGCTCATGACGATGCCGGCGGCCAAGGCCGGGGCCGCGAGCGGGATCGTGATCGCCCGGAAGACCTGCGCCTCGGATGCCCCGTCGACGCGCGCGGCATCTTCCAGGTCGCTCTCCACGCCAGCGATCCCCGTGCGCGCCGAGCGGATGAAGAACGGCGCGGAGACGAACGTCTGCGCCAGCACGACCGCCGCGGTCGTGAACGGGATCTCGAGGCCCAGGTCCGCCAGCGGCCCGCCGAGGAGCCCGCGGCGGCCGAGGGCGAGCAGGAGGGCGAGCCCGGCGACCGAGGGTGGCAGCACGATCGGCAGGTCGACGACGGCCTCCAGGAGCGCCGATCCCCGGAAGCGTCCCCGCGCGAGGACGACCGCCAGCGGGAGCCCGAGGACGACGGTGATGACGAGGCTCGCGGCGGTCGTGGCGAGGCTGA
>VBHW01000068.1:3116-12350 GCA_005881055.1 Chloroflexota bacterium | reverse complement strand
CGGCTTCTGGCCCTGGAGCTGCTGGTAGAGGGAGATCGTGTACTCGTCCGTGCCGAGCACGGTGAGGGGCACGGAGCCGGTGATGTCGACCGAGGCCTGGTTCGTGTAGGAGGTGGCCGGCGTGTCGAGGGCCGGAGCCGACGCGATCGCCCCGGCCGACGGGCTCGGCGACGCCGGACTCGCGAAGCCCTCGATGGCGGCCGAGACCGCGCTCCCGAGGCCGGCGACCATCTTGCCGATCTGGCCGGTGGCCGAGTAGAGGATCACGACGCCGAGCGCCACGACCGTCAGGCCGAGCATGACCCGGATGACGAGCGGCATCCCGGGCGCACGCTCGATCCGGCGGTGCGGAACGGTCCGATGGGGAGTCGTGGGCCGCGGCTTGAGTGCCGCCGCTGCTGGTCGTCCGCTTGATGGGGGTCTGGGCCGGACCTGCGAGTGGCGTGCTCCGCGGCGCTGGGTCATCGGCCGCCATTGTCGCACGTCGGTGGAAGCCGCCCGGGCTCTCGGCGGCACGGATGGGTTGCCGGCAGGCGGGGCCGCCTCCGCGGGGTCGGCACGGGATCATTGCGGAGCGTTGTACTCTGCGGGGGTCGCGCGTGCCGGGGGGCATAACGCGCGCCCGTTGAGGATGGGAGTGCAGGCACGCGATCGGAAGCCCGAGCGCCCGGCAGGTCCGGTGGGTCGGCCGTCGTTCGGGATCGGGCCGATCGCCAGGGTCAAGCCGGCTGTCAGTCGCTCCCCGGCGACGGGCCTGGGTGGCTACCCGGCGCTGCCCGCGATGCCCCGCGGTGGGTTCGGCCTCCCGAACCTCCGGCGCAACGTATGCCCCCACTTCTACATGACCGGCACGCGCGGGGCGATCCCGATCCAGGCGCCCCACCTGCTCAAGGCGCTCATCCGCCAGGAGTCGAACGTCTCCCGCTGCCAGCTCCGGGGCGGCGTGCACATGGAGCAGGGCTACGTCAACGACGTCTGCCTGACGCCGCGCTTCAACCAATGCGTCTTCTACGAGGACGAGCTCTCGAAGGATTGACGCGCGGCTTCCGCCGGCGCGGTGTCACCGGGGCCTGACGTGGGTGCCTCGGGGACCGGCTCGGCGCACCTCACGTACGCGGCTGCGGTCGCGGCGCTCCAGGAGCGGGGCCGGTTCGGGATCCGGCTCGGCCTCGGGCGGACGCGCGCGATGCTCCGGGCGATCGGCGATCCGCAGCTGACCCTGCGCGGCGCGCTCGTTGCCGGAACGAACGGCAAGGGCAGCGTCCTCGCGCTCGTGGCGTCCGCCTTCCGTGCCGCCGGTTACCGGGTCGGTTCGACGCCCAAGCCGCACCTCGTGACGTATCGCGAGCGGCTCATGATCGACGGCCGGCCGATCGACCCGACGACCTTCGCCCGGCTCGTGGCGGAGATCCTCCCGGTGGCGGACCGCGTCGCGCGGCGGCTGGGCGAGCCGACGGAGTTCGAGCTCCTCACGGCGGTACTGTTCCGATGGTTCGCGGAATCGGGCATCGACGTCGCGGTCGTCGAGGTGGGCCTCGGCGGACGCCTCGATGCCACGCACGTCTGGGACGGCGGCGTGGCGGTCATCACGAACGTCGATCTCGACCACATGGCCCTGCTGGGGCCCACGATCGCCCATATCGCTCGCGAGAAGGCCGCGATCATCGAGCGGGGCGACGTCGCGGTGACCGGCGCCGACGGGGAGGCGCTGCGGATCGTCCGTCGCCGCGCCGCGCGGATGGGGGTGCCCCTGACGGAGGTCGCGCCGCCGCCGCTCCTCGCGATCGAGCGCGACGGCATCGTCGTCTCCCTCCAGGGCCTCGGCAGAACGTTCGTCGGGCTGCGGGGCCGCCACCAGGCAGCCAACGCCGCCGTCGCCAATGCCACGCTCGATGCCCTCGCGGCGGCAGGGATCGCACGCGCAGGGCCGAAGGCGCGCCGGGAGGGGTTCGCGACGGCCAGCTGGCCCGGACGACTCGAGCTGCTGCGCGCTCGCGGTCGGGACGTCCTCCTCGACGGTGCCCATAACCCGGCCGGCGCTGCCTCACTTGCGGTCGCCCTCGACGACCTGCTGCCACTCATCGTCAGTGCCACCGGCGCCGACGGGGGCGCGCCCGCGCCGACGCTCCTCATGGCGGCCATGGGCGACAAGGACGTCGAGGGGATCGTTGCCGCGCTCGCCCGCGCCGGGGCGCTCGATCGCGCGCGTATCATCTGCACCCGGCTGGGCGTCCCACGCG
Organism: Chloroflexota bacterium; assembly: GCA_005881055.1. Taxonomy (GTDB): domain Bacteria; phylum Chloroflexota; class Limnocylindria; order Limnocylindrales; family CSP1-4; genus C-114. The sequence continues at coordinate 10,110 of VBHW01000068.1, read as the reverse complement.
CGGCGCCGGCGGAACGGCTGGCCGCGGCGTGGGCCGCGGTCGATGGCCGACGGACAGTCGACGAGGCTCGGACGATCGTCGCCGAGCCGGACGTCGGAGCCGCCCTGGAGCTCGCACTGGGGGGTGGCTCTCGCTGGGAGGATGGGCCGCTGGTCGTCGCCGGATCGCTCTACCTCGTTGGCGAGGTCCGGGCTCGTCTCGTGGACGACCCGCTCCTGCGCGACCCTGAACCGGAGGATGAGGTCACCATGTCGACGCCCGCTCCGCGCCGCCCCCGATGAGCCGCCCCCGATGAGCCGATCGGAGGCTGGCGCGGTCGACGGCAGGCGGGAGCTGCCCGCCGAGGACGGCGTCATCGAAGCCCGGCCTGACGCCGGCGGCGGCGCCGCGACGCCCTCGTTCGTCGACCGGTCCGGGGAATCGATCGAGCGGTCGGCCGAGACCCGCATCGGGTCGCGGACGTTCACCTGGGGCGCCCGGACGTACGTCATGGGCATCGTCAACGTCACGCCCGACTCCTTCTCCGGCGACGGGCTCCTCGCGCGGGATGCGTCGCCGGCAGCCTCGGATCCACGGGCCGCCGTCACGGAGCGAGCCGTCGGGCAGGCGCGGCGCATGGCCGCCGAGGGTGCCGACCTCCTCGACGTGGGCGGAGAGTCGACCCGGCCGGGTCATGAGCAGGTGGATGCAGCCGTGGAGGCTGCCCGCGTCGTGCCGGTGGTCGCGGCGATCCACGCGGCCCTGCCGGATCTCCCGATCGGCGTCGACACGACGAAGCCGGCCGTCGCGGCCGCCGCCCTCGACGCCGGCGCGGCCCTGCTCAACGACGTGTGGGGCGTGGCGCCCGACGATGCGCTCATCCGGCTCGCCGCTGACCGCCGCGTGCCGATCGTCCTCATGCACAACCGCGCCGAGGCGAGGTACCGCAACGTCGTCGTCGAGGTGATCGCCGAGCTGGAGGCGGCCGTTGAGCGGGCGCTGGCGGCCGGGGTCGGCGCGGACGCGATCATCGTCGATCCCGGTTTCGGCTTCGGGAAGGCACCGGCGCACAACCTCGCGCTCCTCGCCGGCCTGAGCCACCTCCGGCTCCTGCGGCGGCCGATCCTCCTCGGGACCTCGCGCAAGTCCACGCTCGGGAAGGTCCTCGACCTGCCGCCCGACGAGCGCATCGAGGCCACGATCGCGACGACGGTCCTCGCGGCTGCCGCCGGCATCGACATCGTCCGCGTCCACGACGTGCAGGCCAACGTCCGCGCGGCGCGGATGGCCGACGCGGTCGTCCGCCGGCCGCCCGAGGACCTTCCGGCCGGAGGTGGCGCGTGAGCGATCGCATCGTGCTCCACGACATGCGGTTCATGGGACGGCATGGTGTCCACGAGCGCGAGCAGCTCGAGGCGCAGCCCTTCGGGGTCGACGTGGAGCTCCTCCTCAACCTCCAGCCGGCCGGCGTGGACGACGACCTGGCGAAGACCGTCGACTACGGCTCGGTGTTCGAGGTGTGCCGCCAGATCGTCGAATCGACGAGCTTCCGTCTCATCGAGGCGCTGGCCGAGGCGCTCGCGCACGAGATCCTCGCCGAGTTCCGCGTGCCCGAGGTCGGCGTCCGCGTCCGCAAGCTCGAGCCCCCGATCGACGGGACCCTGGCCTATGCGGGCGTCGAGGTCTGGCGCCGACGCTCAGACGGCGGTCGCTGAGCGTTCGCTGAGCGGTTGCCGAGCGCCGGTCAGAGGTTCGCCGGTCGCGTGCCCAGTGTCAGCTGCAGCTTGAGCGTCTGGCCGTTCCGGTAGACCTCCACGGTCACCGTGCGCCCAGGCGCGAACTGCGTGAGGACCGCGTCGAGCGGGTGCTCCGTGTCGATCGCGATGCCCTCGAGGCTCGTGACGATGTCGCCCGACTTGATGCCGGCCTTCGCCGCGGGGCTGTCGGCCACGATCGCGGGCGACGTGTCGTCCTGCCCGACGCCGACGAGCGCGCCATGGTCGATCGGCAGGGACTTGCTCTTCACGAGGGCCGGCGTGATCGCCTCGTAGCGGATCCCGATCCACGGCCGCGCGAGCGCCTGGCCGGCGACGGCCTGCTGGAGGAGCGGCTTCGCGATGTTGATCGGGATCGCGAAACCGATCCCCTGGGCGTTCGACGCCACGGCCGTGTCGATGCCGATGACGTTCCCGCCGCCGTCGAGGAGCGGGCCGCCGCTGTTGCCGGGGTTGATCGTGGTGTCGGTCTGGATGAGGTTGTTGATGTTGCCCCCCTCGGTCTGGATCGATCGGCCGATCGCGGAGATGATCCCGCTCGTCACGGTGTTCGTGTAGGTGCCGAGGGGGCTGCCGATGGCGATCGCCAGCTGCCCGACCTTGAGCGTGCTCGAGTCGCCCATCGGCGCCGTCGGGAGGTCCTTGGCATCGATCTTGACGATGGCCAGGTCGGTGAGGGTGTCGATCCCGTAGATCTGGCCGTCGAACGAGCGGCCGTCCTTGAGCGCGACGACGAGCTTGTCCGAGCCGGCGACGACGTGCCGGTTCGTCAGGATCCAGCCGTCCGCATCGAAGATGACGCCCGAGCCGACGCCGGTCGAGGGGATGTTGACGATGCTGTTCGGGTCGACTCCTGTCGAGGTGATCTGGACGACCGCCGGGCTCACCTTGGCCGCCGCGTCGATGATCGCGGACGATTCGTCGAACCGGGCCGACTGCGTTCCGTTCGCCCCTCCGGTCGTTGCCTCGGGAGCCGGGCGGTTCAGCGCGCCGCCCGCGTTCAAGGCGAGATACGTGCCACCCGACGCGAGCACAGCGGCGACGAGCGAGGCGGCAAGCACGATGCCGAGCGGGGCGACGGCCCGCGGGGCGGCTCTGGCTGCCGGTGTGGTCGCGACCGGGGCTGCCGGCTCGAACCACGTGCCGGGGACGGGGCCGGAGGACGGCTCAGACCCCGGGCGGGCCCAGGGCGACGCGGCAGGCGACGGCTCACGGGCCGGCGAGAACGTCGTGGCGCTGCTGGGCGCTGGCTCCGTCGCCCTCGAGACCGCCCGGGCCCGGAGGCGGGACCGAGGTCGATTGCGGCTCGGACGGACTGGCGGCGGTGGGGCCGGGCGCGCCGGCGGGCCGATCGGAGGGCCAGCCGAGGTCGACCGGTTCTGTATCGGCGTCCGGTCGGTCGGTTGGCGGGAGCTCGCTACTGGTCATCGCGTGGGTCGTGCCTCGAAGAAGGGTGCGTGAGTCGGCGGACGTCCGCGTGCAGGCATCGTCCGCTCACCATCAGCGTGACGGAGGTATCAGCGTGACGGAGGCGGATTCAGGCCCGGCGCCGGGCTCGGTGAAGAATCGATCACGTTCGCGACTGGCCGCGACGGAGCCGGGACCGGTGAGGCCGAGTCCGGCCCCTGCGGCACAGGCTCGCCCTGCCCGACCAACGGCCCCGGCTCGACCGCCGCCTCACGGGCAGGCGGCTCCAGCCGGGGATCGGGCGGCAGCGTGACAGCGAACGTCGACCCTCCCCCGACCCGGCTGTCGACGGCGACGCGGCCGGCGTGCATGTCGACGATCGACTTCACGATCGCCAGGCCGAGGCCGCTGCCGCTTCCCCGCGCCTCGTTCGCCCGCGAGCCGCGGAAGAACCGCTCGAAGATGTGCGGCAGCTCCGCGGTGTCGATCCCGACGCCCGTGTCGGCCACGACGATCTGCGATCCTTCGCCGCTCGAGCGCACCGTGACGGTGACGCGGCCGCCCCGCGGCGTGAACTTGAGCGCGTTGCCGACGAGGTTGCCGATCACCTGGCCGATCCGCTGCGGGTCGTGGCGGATCCGAAGGGGATGCTTCGGCAGCGCGAGCCGGAGGTCGATGCCGCGGCGGCGTGCCGCAGGCCCGGCCTGCTCGACGGCGGACTCGACGCACGCGCGCAGGTCGTCCGGGCGGAGGTCGAGGAGGACCAGGCCCGAGTCGAGCTTCGATAGCTCGAGGAGGTTCGTGGCCAGCCAGTCGAGGCGCTCGATCTGCTGGCGACTCGACTCGAGGAACTCGGTCCGGGTGTCCGGATCCGTGGCCGCCCCCTCGCGGAGCAGCTCGTTGAACGTGCGCAGCGCGGCGATCGGGGTGCGCAGCTCGTGCGAAACGTCGGCGAGGAAGTCGCGGCTCCGGTCGCGGTCGCGCCGGATGATCTCGACGCTCTCGCCGAGGCGCGCCGCCATCATGTTGAACTGGCGCGACAGCTCGGCGAGCTCCGTGGCTCCGGTCCGCGCAAGGTTGGCCGGAACGCGCCGCGAATAGTCTCCCTCGGCGATGCCCCGCGACGCATCGGTCAACAGCCTGATCGGCGTGGAGAAACGGCGGGCGGCGACGGCGGCCACGACGACCGCCAGGGCGAGGGAGAACAGGCCGACGATCGCGAGGAGGCCGGCAACGTTCGCGACCGCGCTCGCGCGGAACGTGTACGGGTCCGACAGCCGGACCTGGATCGCGTATGGCGACACGGACCGCGGGTTGACGATCTGGACGTCGGTCGTGCGGATGATCGGGTCGCTCGCCTGGCCGGGCCGCGGCGGCGACGTGTGCGCGGCGGTGAAGACGCCGTCCGGCCGCGTGACGATGGACACTGCGCCGCTCGAGTCGATGGTTGGCTGGCCGATCGTGATCACGACGTTGGCCTGGGCGAGGAGGTCGGCGATGAGGCTCCTGTTCGTGTCGCTCTCCAGGAGCCTGCCGACGCCCGGGTTCACGGTCCCGTCCGGGTACACGACGGGCTGCGGGGCGTTCTGCCCACGCAGGGCGGCGATGACGACGTCGCGAACACTCGCTGCCCGGGCGTCGAGGTCGGCATGCGTCTCCGCGTAGAAGTAGTCGTCGACGCGGTTGATGACGACGATCGACATGATCGCGAGGGTCAGCACGACGACGCCCACGAACGCGAGCGTCAGTCGGGCCTGCAGGCTCCGCGGCACGATGCGCGCCGGGACGATGCGGCGCAGCAGCCCCCTCAGTCCGGACGTCGGCGCTCGCCCGCCGGTCATCTGGGCCGGCGCGGGCATCCGGGCCGGCGCGTCGCCGGCGTCGCCGGCGTCGCCGGCGTCGAAGGTGTCGACGGGTGCTGCGGGCGGGTCCCTGTCCGGGTCAGCGCTCGGCGAAGGCGTAGCCGACTCCCCGCACGGTCAGGACGAAGGCGGGCGAGGTGGGATCGTCCTCGATCTTCTCGCGAAGGTGGCTGACGTGGACGTTGATCGTCTTCTCGTCGTGGTCGAGTGCCTCATAGTCGCGGAGGAGCTCGAGGAGCTCGGGCCTCGTGTAGACCCGGCCGGGCCGGCTCGCGAGATGGCGGAGGATCTCGAACTCCGTCGGCGTGAGGCTGATCCGGCGGGGTCCGCGCTGCACGCGCCGGCGCTCGAGGTCGATGAGGAGATCGCGGTGGCGGATGACGCGGCCGCCGGCGGCATCGGCGAGGTCGCCGTAGGCGCGTCGCAGGAGCGCCTTGATGCGGCTCATGAGCTCGCGAAGGCCGAACGGCTTCGTCATGTAGTCGTCTGCGCCGAGCTCGAGGCCGATGACCTTGTCGACCTCGTCGTCGCGCGCCGTCAGCACGAGCACGGGTGCCTTCGACCCAGCGGCGCGCAGCCTGCGCAGGACCTCGAACCCGTCGATGCCGGGCAACCGGACGTCGAGGACGACGAGGTCGGGCGCCTGGTTGACCGCGAGGTCGAGCCCGTCCTCGCCCGACCGGGCGACGGCTACCTGGTAGCCCTCCTGCTGGAGCGCGTACTGGATCCCGCGGGCAACCGCGAACTCGTCTTCGACGATGAGGATGGTGGCGGACATCGCTGGCGGGATGCTACACCGAAGGTCCCGCACGGCCGATCGCCGGGGTCGATCGGCGTCGACCGGCGGGCCCGATCGGCGCCCTGTGATACGCTGCCGCGTGCTCCGCGCGCCCGACGGTATCGATCGCCGTCGTGCAGATCGCTCTCGCGCGGTCCACCGTCGCGCGGTCGCCCGGTCCGATCGACAGAACTTGCCCCGCCCGCGGGGCCCCTGATCTCCAGAGGTTCACCGCAGATGCCCACCGCCCGCCCGACACTGGCAGCCACCCGCCGCGACGTCCTCGGCAAGAAGGTCGCCGACCTGCGCCGAAGCGGCAAGCTGCCCGCGGTCGTGTTCGGACACGGCGAGGAATCGGCCCCCGTGACCGTCAACGCGCACGAGTTCGACCTCCTCCGGCGACGCGTCGGCGCGACGACGCTCATCGACGTGTCGGTGGACGGCGGCGCGGCGAAGCCGGCCCTCATCCGCAGCGTGCAGATCGACCTGATCCGACGACGCCCGATCCATGCGGACCTCTTCCTCGTCCGGATGACCGAGGAGCTGACGGTCGACGTCCAGATCGTCGTGACCGGGACCTCGGAGGCCGTGGAGAAGCTCGGCGGCACGCTGTCGCACCTCGACCACCTCCGCGTGCGCGGCCTGCCGGATCACCTTCCGGAACGGGTGGTCCTGCCGATCGACAGCCTCGTGGACTTCGATTCGGCCATCCACGTCCGCGATCTCGAGTTCCCGTCGGACGTGACGCTCCTCACCGACGTCGACGAAGTCGCCGCGAAGGTGCTGCCGCCGCGGATCGAGATCGAGGAGGCGCCGCCGGCCGAGGAGGTCGAGGAAGGCGAAGAGGGCGAGGCTGCCGAGGAGGGCGGCGAGCCGACGCGCGAGGGAGCCCGCGAGGGTGCGCCCACCCGCGAGGGTGCGTCGTCCCGCGAAGGTGCGCCGTCTGCCGGCGAGGGCGGTGGAGCCCGTCCATCCGGGGACACGAAGACCTCCGGAGCGTAACGCCGGGCTCGTCGCATGCGTCCGAGGAGGGACCCAGGACGCATGGAGAGCCCTTGGATCGACTCCACGCCCGGCGACTGGCCGCCCTCGCCCTCCTCCTCGGGCTCATCGCCGAGGTCCTGTTCTACGGGTCCGCGCTCGGCCTGAACCTGCCGGTCGTCGTCACCCTTGTCCTCCTCTCGACCTGGCTC
>VBHW01000068.1:2378-2949 GCA_005881055.1 Chloroflexota bacterium | reverse complement strand
CGACGTATCGGTCCGCGCGTTCGCCCGGGTCTGTGCCGGCCCGGCGGCCGTCGTCCGTGCCGCGCGGCCGTCAGCTCTCGACGCGCGAGCCGCGCTCGTCCGCCTCTCGCCGGTGGCCCGCGGCGTGCTCCTCGCCGCGCCGCTCGTGGTCGCGTTCGGCGTGTTGTTCGCCTCGGCCGACGCGGTGTTCAGCCGCCTCATGGTCGACCTCCTCGGCCTCCAGATCGATCTCGGGGATGCCCCGGCGAGGTTCGCCGTCGTGCTCGCCCTCGCGTGGCTCGCGGGCGGGCTCCTCGTGACCGGGCGCGAGGGCCCGATCGCGCCGGCGCCTGGCCGCGGAGCACAGCGCGCGCCGACACCACCACTCGCCGATGCGGCTCCCTTCGCCGCGGACGTCCGGCGCACGACCGCGACCTCGTCCGCGTCGCCGTGGACGCCCGTGCCGTGGGCGGCCCCGTCCGGGGGGCCGGCCGCTGCCGGGCGCCCGTCTGGTGGGTGGGCCGCCGCAGCGGCGCCATCGGCCGAGCTCAGCCTCCCGCCGGTCGTCGCCCTGCCGAGGCTGGGGGTGACT
>VBHW01000068.1:0-2218 GCA_005881055.1 Chloroflexota bacterium | reverse complement strand
CGGCCCTGTCGGGCGCCCTCATCGCCACGATCGATCGCGCGGTCGCGGCCCGGAGCCGTGCGTTCCTCGTCCTCGCGCTCACGCTCGTGGCGCTGACGGGGGTCGTCCTCGTCTCGGCCGCATTGCGCCTGCGTCTCTACCAGGAGGCCTACGGCTGGACGGAGCTGCGCTTCTACGTCTATGCGGCGATCGGGTGGCTCGGCCTCGGGCTTGCGGCGCTCGCGGCTCTCCTCGGGCGCGATCGCATGCGCTGGCTCGCGCACGCGCTCGGCGTGGCTGCACTGGTCGTCGTCGTGGCCCTGAACGCGATCGGGCCGACCGCGTTCGTTGCCGAACGGAACCTCGAGCGCGCGCTCGATCCCCGTCTCATCCCGTCCGGTGGGAAGGCAGGCCTCGACGCCGCTTACGCGGCCGTGCTCAGCGACGATGCGATCCCCGCGATCGCGGCGGCTCTGCCGAGCCTCGCGCCCGCCGACCGGTCGATCCTCGAGCCGGCGCTCCGACTCCGCTGGACCGAGCTCCGGACGGACCCGGCGTTCTCGGCGCCCGGCGCCTGGAACCTCGCCCGCGATCGGGCGCGCGCGGCGCTCGACCGCATGTTCGGCGGCTGAAGGGAGGACCACGCCCGGCCGAGGCGGGTCCGCAAGCGAGCATCGCTGCCGCCTCGCTCGAATCGTCTGGCCGCTGCCGTCACGGACTATCCTCTGTCGGTGCGCCTCCCGTTCCAGCCACCCATCGAGCCGATGCTCGCCAAGCTCTCCGGGACGTTCCCGGAGGACGACGGCTGGCTGTTCGAGCCGAAGTGGGACGGCTTCCGGGCGATCGTCTTCCGCGACGGCGACGAGGTGTATACCCAGAGCCGCGACCTGAAGCCGCTCGACAGGTACTTCCCCGAGCTCGCCGAGCCGCTGCGCGCCGCGCTGCCGGAGCGCTGTGTCGTCGACGGCGAGGTCGTCATCGCCGGCGAGGGAGGGCTCGATTTCGAGGCGCTCCTGCTGCGCATCCATCCCGCCGCGTCGCGGGTGGCGCTGCTCGCGTCGGAGACGCCGGCCAGCTTCGTGGCCTGGGACCTCCTCGCCGAGGGTGACGAGGACCTGCGCGATTCGCCGCAGGCCGTGCGGCGCAGCCGCCTCGAGTCCGTGCTCGACAACCGGACCCCGAGCGTCCACCTGACGCCGGCGACGCGCGACCGCGCCACGGCCGTCGACTGGTTCGACCGCTTCGAGGGAGCCGGGCTCGACGGCGTCATCGCGAAACGGCTCGACGCGAAGTACCTGCCCGGCAAGCGTGCAATGCTCAAGCTCAAGCACCAGCGCACGGCCGACTGCGTCGTGGCCGGCTTCCGGTGGCACAAGAACGGCCCGGGCACGCACATCGGCTCGCTCCTCCTCGGCCTCTACGACGACCAGGGCCGCCTCCATCACGTCGGGATCACCTCGTCGTTCAACTGGGCGCGCCGTGCTGCCCTCGTCGACGAGCTCGCGCCCCTCCGCGTGGACGCCGTCAAAGGGCATCCCTGGCAGGAGTGGGCCGAATGGGCGGATGCGGGGTCGGCCGACGCAAGCGGTCAGCGCTTGCCGGGGGCGACGAGCCGCTGGAACCGGGGCAAGGACCTCTCCTGGGAGCCGCTCCGCGCGGAGCGTGTCGTCGAGGTCGCGTTCGACCATCTCCAGGGCGATCGCTTCCGCCACGCGACGACGTTCGTCCGCTGGCGCCCCGACAAGCCGCCCGAATCGTGCCGCTACGACCAGCTGGCCGAGACGCCGCCGTACGAGCTCGCCCGGATCTTCGCGACGAGCTGATTCCGGGCCGAATCTCGGCTGATTCAGGGTGGTTCCGAGTTCGCCCGGGGTCCGGGACGACCAACGAGCGAGAGACGCCCAGGCGTAGACTCCGAACGTCGAGCCTGTAGGGAGAGGGACTCATCCATGGAACAGCAGCCTCAGCAGCCGCCCGCCCCCGCGTCACCGCCGGCACAGCCGGCCTGGGGTCAGCCGCCGGCCGCTCCGGCCTCGCAGTGGGTCCAGCCACCCACGGTGGCCGCCGCCCGCGGGTCGGTGACCGGCCTCGCGAAGATCGGCGCCGTCATCCTCATCCTCTTCGGCCTGTTGTGGACCCTGTTCTGGGGCGCCGTCGTCGTCCTCGGAGCCGCCCTCAAGGGAACGTTCGACCAGTTCGGGACCGGCGTGGGGGACACCCTCGGTGGGGCCGTCGCCAT
>VBHW01000067.1 GCA_005881055.1 Chloroflexota bacterium | reverse complement strand
GGCGCCGGGCTCTCGGGGAGCGACGCCGAGCTCGTGGGCGACGGAGATCCGGATGACGGCGAGCCGGTCGACGCGCTGGCGGTCGGGGTCCGGGTAGGGGTCGCTGAGGAGGACGTCGTGGCGGCGGGCGGCGATGCGGTCACGGCCGGGGAGCTGCCACCGGAGCCCAACCCGGGCAACCGCCCGGTCACGACCGCGACACCGACGACCGCGAGAACCGCAACCGCGAGGAGTAGGAGGGCCGCTCGAGGCGATCGACGCCCCGTCGAGGAGCCAGTCGAGCGTGGGCTCACAGCTGGCCTGTCGGAGACCGTGGGCCGCCCGTGGCGCGAACGTAGAGCAGCGTCGCCGCCGCAGCAGCGAGTCCGAGCAGGACCACCCCGCCGATCGCGAGGAACGGCGCCCCGACCAATCCGGGGCCTTCGCCGGCGGAACGCGTGTCGCCGCCAGAGCCGTCGCCGGGAGCGGCACTGGCGCTGGGACCGGGCTCCCCGCTCGCATCGGGCGAGGCGGCCGACACGGACCCCGGCCCGAACGTCCAGCCGTTCGCGAGCCGATACAGGTGTCCAAGCGGCGGCGCCGAGAGCGTGAGCACGGCGGCGGCGATCGCCGCCAGGACAGTCATCTTGACGATGCGCGCGCCGGGCTCGGGCATCCGGATCAGCGGATTCCGCCCAGGGCTGCCCAGGCGAGGCCCGCGACGAGCGCTCCGCCGCCGGTCGCGAGCAGAGCGGCCGCGGCCACGGGCCGCGCGCGCCGGCCTCCGGCCAGCAGGCGCTGGGCCTCGGGCACCTCGAGCGTCGTGAGGACGAGGGGGCGTCCGTTGCCTGCGCCGATCGCGACGCCATCCGCGGCCTCGATCGGCACGCCGAGCACGGTCGCATGCTCGACGGACGACACCTGCTCGATCCGCATCCTGGTTGGGGTGGCGTCGGGGATATCCGCCGGAAGGTAGGCGCGGGCGTCCGCCGCGGTGCCGGTAGCCTCCCGAGGGATCACGACGAGGCCATCGCCCAGCGCCTCCGTGTCGATCGCCACGGACAGGAGGCCATCGCGGACCGCGAAGGGGACCGCCTCGCGCCCCTCGTCCACCGTCTCCCAGCGGCCAAGCCGGTGCACCTGCAGGAGCCGCCGGCGGAAGACGAGCGGCCGGTGATGCTCGTCCTCGAAGTCCGTCTCCGAATCGATCCGTCCATCGAGCCGCACGTAGTCGGTTCGCCCGGCCTTCGCCCGGTCGATCGCCTCCGCGACGCTGACGGCGGGCGTGACCGCCAGGAGACGCCCGATGCGGAGGCCCGGCCCGAACGATCGGAAGATCATTGCGGCCCCGGCGAGGGCGGCGAGACCGACGCCGAACAGGAGGAGGGGAAGGGGGATCACGGCGGCGATGATAGCCCGGCGCCGATCATCCCCCCGGCCGGCGGCCGGGCCCTCGCCCCGGCGACAACGCCGGCGGCGGGCACGCAACGGCCCGAAGGAACGTCCTCGTCGCGTGGGCGTTGAGGCGATCTCCACCGTTAGCGACGTTCAGCCCCTCCGGGCCGTCGCCAACGGTAGGCCTCAACCCGGGGCCGCGTCAATGATCTACCGAGATCAGCCTCTCGCCGCGACCGCCAATCCGGTGCCGGGATCGAGCGCCCGGACCTCGCCCGCATAGCTCGTGATGACGAGCCGGCCGCCGACGAGCTCCGCGGCCGTGACGACGTCCGAGTGCGCGAGCCGCCAGGCGACCGACCCATCGGCCTCGAGCGCGAACGTCTCGACCTCGGCCTGGACGAGGACATGGTCGAGCCGCGAGGAGCCGAGGATCGCTACGAGCGGACTCCCGCTCCGATGGTGCCAGCGGAGCTGGCCGTCCCGGGCACCCAGCGCATACGTGACGAACCCGTAGCCGACGACGAGGAGTCCGGCGCTGTCCCACAGGAGGCCACGCGGCTCGTCGAAGATCGCCGACGCGAGGCGGACCGCCCATGCTCCGGCCGGGTGCTCGATTCGGAGCTCGGCACGGCAGAGCGCGTCGGGCTCAGGGGCGACGACCGTCCCGAGGTCGACGAGGGTGCCACCTGTCTCGGACAGGGCGAACACATCGGCCGCGTGGCCGCTGCCGCCCCACGTCATCCGCGCCCGGATCCCGCCGGGGTACTGGATCGTCGCGTGATGGGGCTCGGCGGTCATGAGGAGTGCCGGCGGCGCGAGGGTCGGAGCGGGTTCGCCCTCAGGCTCCGGCGCCCTGCGCTGCGTGGCCCGACCCGATGCCGCTCGCGGCCTCGGTCGCCCCGGACCCCGGCGCGTGACCGCGATCCTCGGCGATCGGCGCGACCGTCGCGTTCGCGAGCGTGCGCAACGTGCCGGGCGGGACGGGGAAGACGGCCGTGTCGGTGCCGGCGGCCGCCCACACGGTGCGGAAGCGCCCGAGGTCGGGATCCATGATCACCCGCATGGGGCGGGCGTGGCCGATCGGCGGGATCCCACCGATCGAGAACCCCGTGAGGTCGTGCGCCTCGCTGGCCGTCGCCCGCCGGATCTCCGGCTCGGACGTGATCGCGGCAAGTCGCGCGATGTCGACCCGGTTCGGGCCGGATACGAGGCACAGGATCGGCTCGAGGCCGCCGTCCCCGTCCGGTGCGACGAACACGAGGGACTTCACGATCTGCCCGAGCCCCGCACCGACCGCGCTCGCGGCCTCCTCGGCGGTGTGCGTCGTCGCCTCGAAGACGCGCACGTCGAGCGTGACCCCCTTCCTCGTCGCCGCGTCGAGGACGCGCTGGATCGAGGGATGACGCACGCTCTCGGGCACGGCCGGAGTCTAACACCGGCCCATCGGCTGCCGCCTCGCAAGCGCGGTACGATCGCCCGATGGACGCGGTCGTCTTCGACTGGGACGGGACGCTCGTCGACACGCTCGGCGCGCTCTACGAGGCGAACCTCGTCGTCATGCGCGAGCTCGGCCTGCCGTTCGACCGGGCCCTCTACCAGCGCCACTTCGCTCCGGACTGGCGACTCATGTACCGAAGGCTCGGCGTGCCCGATGAGCGGCTCGAGGAGGCGAACGAGCTGTGGCTGGCGGCCTACGACCGGGGCATCGCGAGCCAGCTGTTCGACGGGGTGACGGAGTCGCTCGACCGCCTGACGACCGCCGGACGGCGGCTCGGCCTCGTGACGGCCGGCGACCGCGACGTCGTGGAGCCGCAGCTCGAGCGCCTGGGTATCGCGGATCGGTTCGAGGCGCGGGTGTTCGGCGACGACCTGCCGGTCCACAAGCCCGACCCGGCACCGGTCCGCCGCGCGCTCGAGATCCTCGGCATCGGCGACCGCGCCTCGCACGCGGCCTACGTCGGAGACGTCCCGGACGATATGCGGATGGCCCGCAGCGTCGGTGCGCGGGGCGTCGGGATCGTGTCGGCGCTCGGCGAGGCGGACGCCCTCCTCGCGGCCGGGGCGTCGGAGATCGCCACGTCGGTGAGCGAGTGGGTCGATCGGACGCTCGGCATCATGCGCGTCGATCGCGCGCCCCGCGTCCCGGCGATCTGACGTGGTCGCGGCCGGCACGACCAGCTGAGATGGACGGGGCCTCCGGCGCGCGTGGCGCCCTCGTGGTCGCCGACGGCGACCTGCCGGCCCGGGCCTCGCTCGACGCCTCATGGCCGGGCTGGGCGGCGGGCATCGACGTCGTCGTCGCGGCGGATGGCGGAGCCCTCGGGGCGGAACGGCTCGGCTTCCCGATCGACCTCGTCGTCGGCGACGGCGACTCGCTCGGCGAATCCGACCTCGAGCGGCTTGCCACGGCCGGCGTCGAGGTCCGTCGGTCGCCGGCCGACAAAGACGAGTCGGACACGGAGCTGGCAGTCCTCGCGGCGATCGAGCGCGGCGCGGCATGGATCGTCATCGTCGGCGCGCTCGGGGGCCAGCGGGTCGACCACGCCATCGCCAACGTATCGCTGCTTGCACTGCGGGCGCTCGGTGACCGCCCCTGCTCGATCCTCGACGAGACTGCCCGGATCCGCCTCCTCGCCGGTCCGTGCGAGATGGACATCGAGGGCCCGCCGGGTGGCCTCGTCTCGCTGCTGCCGCTCGGGGACGTCGACGGCGTGACGACCGAGGGGTTCGTCTACCCCCTCCACGACGAGCGGCTGCCGATGGGGCCGGCGCGTGGCCTGTCGAACGTCAGGACGATGAGCCGCTCGCGAATCGCGGTCCGTTCCGGGCGGCTGCTCGTCGTCGAGTCCCCTGCTACGCTCTCGCCATGAGCACTCCCGCAGCAGGGGAGCCGGCACCGGACCTGGCGCTCCCCGACGAGAATGGCACGGTCCATCGCCTCTCCGACCAGCGCGGCCGGTGGACGCTCGTCTACTTCTACCCCGAGGACGACACGCCCGGCTGCACCACCGAAGCCTGCCAGTTCCGCGATCTCCATCCGATGCTCGCGGACGAGGGCCTGACGGTCTGGGGAGTGAGCCCCGACGGCGCGGCAAGCCACGCGAAGTTCCGGGCGAAGTTCGAGCTGCCGTTCACGCTCCTCTCCGACGAGGGCCATCGGGTCGCGGACGCCTACGGCGCGTGGCAGCTCAAGCAGCTGTACGGCAAGTCGTACGAGGGGATCGTCCGCTCGAGCTTCCTAGTCGCGCCCGACGGCCGCGTCGCGCACGCCTGGCCCAAGGTCAAGGCCGACGGCCATGCCGCGGACGTGCAGGAGACGTACCGTCGCCTTCGGACGGCCCAGCCGGTCTGATCTCCCGTGCCGCAGCAGGGCCTTCCCGCCGGGAATCAGGCGAGGCTTCGCGCGTGGGGGGAGACGTGCGAAGCCTCGGCGCGATGCTAACCGGCCCATTGGGGCCCTGCAAGCCGTTTGGCGCACCGACCGACGGGAAGCGGAGGCATCGGCGCACCGGCCATGAGCGAGACCACGAGTGAGGCCGCGGTGGTGAGCGAGCCCGGGGGCGAGGCGTCCCGCGAGGCGGGACCGCACGCCTGGCGACCCGCCCGGTTCATGGTCATCGTGGCCCACCCGGATGATGCCGACTTCGGTCCGGCGGCGACGGCGGCGCGCTGGATCGACGAGGGTTCGACCGGCTGGCTCGTCTGCTGCACGAGCGGCGACGCGGGCAGCGAGGACGCCGAGATGGACCCCCTCGAGCTGGCCGCACTCCGCGAGGCCGAGCAGCGGGTGGCCGCCGACGTCGTCGGCTACGCCGGCCTGACC
>VBHW01000066.1 GCA_005881055.1 Chloroflexota bacterium | reverse complement strand
CCCCGCGCTCCAGGCCGGCAGCTACGGGTTCATGTGCACGATCCATCCGAACATGACCGGCACGCTCGTGGTCAAGTAGCCGGCACCTCACGCCCCGCGGGAGGCCGCCCGTGAGCGACAACGTCTGTTACGTCGACGCCTACGCACGATCGGTCGAGGCGCGCGTCGTGTCGTTCGATCCGGGCGACCCGTCGCTCGTCGTCCTCGACCGCACCGTCTTCTACCCGGGCGGCGGCGGCCAGCCGTCGGACCAGGGCCTCCTCCTGCGCGCCGACGACGGACGACGCTGGAGCGTCCTCGGGGCGCGGCGCGTCGGCGACGACGTCGTCCACCAGCTCGAGCTCGGGGACCGCGATCCGCCGGCCGTCGGCGATCGCCTCGAGGTCGAGCTCGAATGGGCGAGGCGTCTCCTCCTCATGCGGACGCACACCGCCCTCCATGCCCTGTGCGGGGTCGTCTGGCGCGACTACGGAGCACTCGTGACCGGCGGCAACATGGAACCCGGTTCCGGCCGGATGGACTTCGAGTTCGAGCGGATGGGCGGCGAGCTTGTCGGCGAGATCGAGGAGAAGGTGAACCGGGAGCTCGTGGCGGCCCGGGACATCCGCGTCGCGTTCCTCGGCCGCGACGAGGCGTTCGCGATCCCGGACCTCATCCGTACGAAGATCAACCTCCTGCCGGCGGGCATCAGCGAGGTGCGAACGATCGAGATCGTCGGGCTCGACCTGCAGGCCGACGGCGGCACGCACGTCGCCAACACGCGCGAGGTCGGCACCATCCGGGTGACCGGCTATGAGAGCAAGGGCCGGAGCAACAAGCGCATCCGGATCGAGCTCGTCCCGCCGGCCGAAATCGCCGGACGCGGCGTGACGGCGGAGATGCCTCGTGCCCACTGACCTCGTCCACCAGCTGGACATCGCCGCGCGGCTCCTCGTCGCGTCCCTGCTCGGAGCGGCGATCGGCTTCGAGCGCGAGATCCATTCCCACCCGGCCGGCATGCGGACGCACCTGCTCGTCGCGCTCGGCTCGGCCCTGTTCACGGTGATCTCGATCTTCGGCTTCGTCGGGGTCCTCGGGAGCGGAGTCGGCGCGCCGGTCGATCCGTCGCGCGTCGCCGCCCAGATCGTCACGGGCATCGGCTTCCTCGGTGCCGGTGCGATCCTCAAGTTCGGCACCTCGGTCCGCGGCCTGACGACGGCTGCCAGCCTCTGGGCGACTTCCGCGGTCGGCATGGCGGTCGGCGCCGGGCAGTACGTGCTGGCGATCGTCGGCGCGGCGATCGTCGTCGTCAGCCTCTGGCCGCTGCAATGGGTCGAGGATCGGATCCACGGGCCGGAAGCCGGCGTCGTCCACCTGCGAGTAGAGCTCCACGGCCTCGAGTCGATCGCGCGAATCTCCGACGCGGCGCGCGATCACCGCCTGGACATCGTGTCGATCGAGACGCAGCGTCTCGCGAAGAACCGCTACGAGGTCGACCTTCGGCTCCGCGTGCGCACCTCGTCCAGCCTCGAATCCTTCTCGCAGGTCCTGGGAACGCTCGGCTCCGTCGAGGTCCTCGAAGCCGGGCCCGGCCGGGCGGAGTGAGTCGCCGGCCCGGCGCTCGTCATACCGCCTTGACGGCCGAGATGAGCGAGGCGAGGCCCTCCTTCGCGTCGGCGAAGAGCATCCCCGTCTTGGGGTCCGTGTAGAGCTCGTTGTCGATGCCCGCGTAGCCGCGGCCCATCGAGCGCTTGATGACGACGATCGACTTCGCGTGGTCGACGTCGAGGATCGGCATCCCCGACACCGGCGTGCCCGGCCGCCGGGCGGCCGGGTTCGTCACGTCGTTGGCGCCCACGACGAGGGCGACGTCGGCCCGCTCGAACTCGGGATTGATCTCCTCCATCTCCTTGAGCTGGGGGTACGGCACGTTGGCCTCCGCCAGCAGGACGTTCATGTGCCCCGGCATCCGGCCGGCCACCGGGTGGATGGCGTACTTCACGTCGACGCCGCGCGACTCCAGGAGCTCGGCGAGCTCGCGGACCTGGTGCTGCGCCTGGGCGACCGCGAGGCCGTAGCCGGGGACGACGATGACGTGCTGGGCGTACGCGAGCTGGATCGCTGCGTCATCCGCGGAGACCTCGCGGACCGAGCCTCCGGCGCCGCCGACCGCCGCGACCGTGCCCTCGCCGCCGCCAAATCCGCCCGCGATGATGTTCAGCACCGAGCGGTTCATCGCGTCGGCCATGAGGTTCGTGAGGATCGCGCCCGAGGCGCCGACGAGCGCCCCGGCGATGATGAGTACCGGGTTGTCGATGACGAAGCCGGCCATCGCCACGGCCGTGCCGGTGAACGAGTTCAGGAGGGAGATGACGACCGGCATGTCCGCGCCGCCGATCGGCAGGACCATCGTCACGCCGAACACGAGGGCGGCGGCGAGGATGACGAACATCACGGGCAGGCTGACGTTGCCGAGGAACAGGTAGACGGAGCCCGCGGCGGCGATCGCGGCCAGGGCGATCGTCACGAGACGGCCGCCCGGCACGACGATCGGCTTGCCGCTGATGAGGCCCTGGAGCTTGCTCGACGCGATGAGCGATCCCGTGAACGTGATGCTGCCGATGACGATGTCGAGGACGGTCGGGACGCTCACCCGCAGGGGGATCGCGCTTGCCTCGCCGGCAAGGCGGATGTAGTCGTCGATCGCGATGAGCGCGGCGGCACCGCCGCCGACCGCATTGAACAGCGAGACGAGCTGCGGCATCGCAGTCATCTTCACGGTCCGGGCGGCATACAGGCCCAGGCCGCCGCCGATGGCGATTCCGACGGCGATGATCAGCCAGGCTGTCGTCGAGGCACCGTGCTGGGCGACGAAGATGGCGGTCGCGGCGATCGCCAGCGCCATGCCGCCGGCAGACAGAAGGTTGCCGTTACGCGCCGTCGCGGGCGAGTTCATCCGGATGAGGCCGATGACGAACCCGACTGCCCCGGCCAGCCAGGCGAGCCGGACGAGCGCCTCGATCGTGCCCTGGTCCATCGGTCAGGCTCCCGAAGGCCCGGCCGGTTGGTCGGGCGCGGGATCCGCGGCGGCTTCCGCTGGGCGGCGCGCGGCCGGCTTCCGGCGGAACATCTGGAGCATCCGGTCCGTGACGACGTAGCCCCCGACGACGTTCATCGTCGCGAACGCGACTGCGATGAGGCTGACGACCTGGGACAGCGGGTCCGTCGCGGTCGCGGCGATGAGCATCGAGCCGACGAGAACGATGCCGTGGATCGAGTTCGCGCCCGACATCAGCGGTGTGTGGAGCGTCGCCGGCACCTTCGATATGACGGCGAAGCCGCAGAGGATCGCGAGGACGAAGATCGTCAGCGCGGAGAGGAGGTCGGCGAGCTCGGCGCTCATCGGGTCGTGCCGGCCGGGGAGGCCGTGGCGCCGGCGGTCGCGGGCTCCAGGAGCGCCTTGACCGGCTCGGCGACGACGGCCCCGCCGTGGGTGATGACAGTGGCGGCCGTGATCTCCTCGTCGAAATCGAGCGCGAGCCCCCCGTCCTTGACGAGATGGAGGAGGAGCGCGGAGATGTTCCGCGCGTAGAACTGCGATGCCCCCGCGGGCATCGTTGCCGGCAGGTTGTCCGGGGCGATGATCGTGACGCCGTTCTCGGTCATAACCGTCTCGCCCGCCTTCGAGAGCTCGACGTTGCCGCCGAGGGTGCTCGCCGCCATGTCGACGATGACCGAGCCGGACTTCATCGCCCGGACTGCATCGCCGGTGACGAGCAGGGGCGGCTTGCGGCCGGGCACCTGCGCCGTCGTGATCACGACGTCCATGCCGGCGATGACGCCGTTCAGCTCGGCCTGCTGGGCGCTCTGTTCCTCGGGGCTGAGGGCGCGCGCGTAGCCGCCGCTGCCGGTCGCGTCGATCGCGGTCTTGAGCGTCACGAACTGGGCACCGACCAACTGCACCTGCTCCTCGGTCTCGGGCCGGACGTCGTAGGCCCGGACGACGGCACCGAGGCGGCGTGCGGTGCCGATCGCCTGGAGACCCGCCACGCCGATGCCGAGCACGAGGACGTTCGCGGGCTTCGCCGTGCCGGCCGCGGTCGTCAGGAGCGGGAAGTAGCGGCCGTAGGCCGCGGCAGCGATGAGCACCGCCTTGTATCCACCGACGTTCGCCTGCGACGACAGCGCGTCCATGCCCTGGGCGCGGCTGAGGGTGCGCGGGAGGGCGTCCAGGCTGATCGCAGTGACGCCCTTCTTCGCGAGCTTCCCGGCGAGCGTGGGGTCGATGAGCGGTGTCAGGAGCCCGATGACCGCCTGTCCCTCGCGGAGCCGCCCGACCTCTTCCGCCGACGGCTTCTGGACCCGCAGGATGACGTCGGCGTCCTTGTACAGCGCATCGGTCGCGACGATGCGGGCACCGGCCTCCTCGTAGGCCCGGTCGGGTATCGCCGCGCCGTCGCCGGCGCCACGCTCGACGAGGACATCGAGGCCGGCGGCCGCCAGCTTCGGAACGAGATCGGGCACGAGGGCGACGCGGCGTTCGCCGGGGGCGCGCTCGCGGGCCACGCCGACCTTCATGGGCACCACCACCTGCGGGACGGAAGGCTGTTCTGAGGGAATACGCGCGCAGTCTAAACGCTGGGACGGTCACGCGTGGCGGGCTTCCCTGGCGGCGACCGCCGACGCGGGTGCGCGGTCCGCCGGCGCGGGTGCGCGGTCCGCCGACGCGGATACCAGAAGCCGCTGCTCAGCGCGCGCCGCATCGATGCCACCATTACGGAACCACATTGCGACGGCTCCAGCCTCCCGAGTCGGAGGGCTGCGTGCGCTCCTACTCGTGGTGTCGATATCCGGGCCGTCAAGGGCACTCCGGACAGTCATGCGGTCGGTCGACGCGGGCGCATTGCGGTCCCGTAATGCCCTGATCTATATCGCGGGGGCGACGCCTCTGAGGGCGGCGGCGACGCCTCGGAGGGCGGCAATCCGGCCGGGCTCGGCCGCCGCGGCAGATCCGGCCGCGCTAGCGGGCGCCCATCGCCACCACCATGACGGTCGTGAGGATCACGAGGTGGGCGACCATGCTGTAGAGGATCGAGCCCGTTCGCCAGTTGAGCCAGCCGAACACCGATCCCCCGAGCAGCGTCGACAGCGTCTCCAGCTCGGGCTTGCCGAAGTGCGACAGCGTGAACGGGACTGCCGCGAGGAGCACCGCGAGGGGTCCGACCGTGCGCAGCAGCGTGAACATGAGGAAGCCGCGGAACATGAACTCGGCGGCGCTCACGTCGAGAGCGTTGGTCAGGGTGAGATCCGGCACGTCGGTCGCACTCTGGATGTAGTAGGCGACGAAGGCCGGCTGGCCTCCGGCCCACACGATGATCGGCAGCACGACGGCCGTGCCGACGACGGCGAGCGCGAGACCCGCTCGCCAGTCACCCAGGCGCAGCCCATAGCGGCGGGGGTC
>VBHW01000065.1:11655-15480 GCA_005881055.1 Chloroflexota bacterium | reverse complement strand
CCGCCTCCCGCCCCCGCCTCGTCCCGGCGTGCGTAGTGACCGGTCGCGACGGCCTCGCAGTCGTACAGCTGGCGCGCCCGGCCGAGGAGCGCTCCGAACTTCACGTACGTGTTGCAGTCGACGCACGGGCTGGGCGTCCGACCGCCGAGATAGGCGTCGAGGAATGGCCGCAGGACCCCGGCATCGAACTCGCGCTCGAGGTTCATGACGTAGAACGGGATGCCGAGCCGGGCGGCGACTCGCCGCGCGTCGTCCGCGGCATCGATCGTGCAGCAGCTCTTGCGGAACTCCGAGACGGTGTCAGCGACGTCGTGGAGGCGCATCCATACGCCGACCACCTCGTGGCCCTGCTCGTGGAGGAGCGCCGCCGCAACGGACGAATCGACGCCGCCCGACATCGCGACGAGGACTCGGCTCACCCGACCGCTGCCCCGATGCCGGCTCCGATCCCGTCGCGCGTGGCCGCGAGCGCCGCGGCGGCCCCGCGCTGGCGATTGATGACTCGCGGGACGATCTCGGCCGCCTCGTCGACCTCGGCCTCCGTCGTCGTCCGGCCGAGCGACAGGCGGAGCGCGCCGCGCGCCTCCTCCTCGGGGTAGCCCATCGCCGCGAGGACGTGGCTCACTTCGGCGGAGCCGGACGTGCACGTGGCGCCGACCGACGCGGCGATCCCCTCGAGGTCGAGGGCGAGCACGAGGGCGTTGCCGTCGGTCTCGCGCGCGACGATCGACAGGAGGCCGGGCAGCCGTTCGCGCGGGTGGCCGGTGAGCTCCGTGCCGTCGACGGCGAGGATGGCCTTCTGGAGCCGCTCGCGGAGGCGGCGCAGGCGGCGAGCCGTCTCGGGCATCTCGTCGCGCGTGAGCTCGTACGCCGCGGCCATACCGACGGCGCCGGCGACGTTCTCCGTGCCGGCACGCCGATGACGCTCCTGGCTGCCGCCGTGCGCCTGGGCAAGCAGGTGTGTGCCGTGCCGCACGAAGAGAATCCCGATGCCCTTCGGTCCCTCGAACTTGTGGGCCCCGAGGCTCACGAGGTCGGCGCCGAACGACGCGAAGTCGAGCGGGACGTACGGCGCGGCCTGGACGGCGTCGACGTGGAGGAGCACCCCGCGATGGCGGCGCACGCGCTCGACGATCTGGGCCATCGGCTGGACGGTCCCGACCTCGTTGTTCGCGAGCATGACCGACACGAGCGTCGTGCGGTCGGAGATCGCGGCGTCCAGTTCGTCGGGATCCACGCGGCCGTAGCGATCGACGCCCACCTCGACGACCTCGAATCCGAACTTCTCGAGGTAGCGCAGGGTGTGCCCGACGGCGTGATGCTCGACCTTCGTCGACACGATCCGATGGCCGCGCGCCTTGCCCGCCCACGCGGCACCCTTGATCGCGAGGTTGTCGGCCTCCGTTCCACCCGAGGTGAACACGATCTCGCGCGACTCCGCGCCGAGGCGGCTCGCGAGCCGGTCCCGCGCGTCGTCGAGGGCCGCACGCGCCGCGCGGCCAGGACCGTGCACGCTGCCCGGATTCCCGAACGTGCCGGTCAGCAGCGGCAGCATCGCGTCGAGGACCTCGGGACGCACGGGCGTCGTCGAGGCGTGGTCGAGGTAGATCGTCATGGGCCGCCGATTCTACGCTGCTCGACGACGCTCGCCGGACCGGGCCCGCCGGGCATCGCGTTCAGAGCGGCCGAGACGCCCGACTCCGGCCCAGGAGGGCGGCCGCGATCCCGACGACGATGCCGATCGCGAGGATCGCGAGCGGCGTCGCGGCGCCCAGCGGCACGCTTGCGGAGATCACGAGCAGCACGGCGACGCCGAGTCCCGCGAGGAGCCCGCCCACGATGCTGGCGAGGACCTGGCCACGGACGACGCCCAAGGCGAGCATCAGCACGCCGAGGAGCGCGAGCACCAGCCCGACGAAGAACGGCAGCGTCCCGACAGGATCACCCGCGACCTTCACCCAACCGCTGCCGTCGCACGAGCCGCCGTCGCCGCTTATCGCACCCGAGACGAAATACAGCCCGGTGAACCGGAACGGGGCGTTGTCCTTGACGTTGATCGTGCCGTCTCCGGATGTGTCGCCCCCGTCGTTGGCGGAGTTCCCCCGCTCCGGCGTCGGGATGTAGAACACCTCGACGTGCCACGAGTTCTTCTTGATGACCTGGCTGCCGGTCGTGCCCGACCAGTTGACCGTACCGTTCCAGTCGACGATGAGCGGGTCGGCCTCGGTGCCGGCGGCGCCGGGTCCGCTGGCGGCGTCGAGCGCGGAGCCGTCCGGACCGCTGGACTGGACGACCATCGTGCAGCCGTTGAGCGTGAAGGCGCCGACCGACGGCGCGAGGACGAGAATCGCGATGGCGGCGAGGATCGCCGCGATGGGCAGGGCGCGACGCATGACAGCCTCCCTCGATCGGCTCGATCGGCCCCGGTCGAGTCCGCGCCGAACGTACACCGGCGGACGAGCCATTTCCACCCCCGGGCCGAGGATGTGCCCCGCTGGTAGCATCCGCCCGTGACCGTTGCCGCCGTAATCCTCGCCGACTCCGTTGAGTCCGCGCTCGCCGACGCCGACGGCCAGCCCCGCGTGCGCCGGCTCGCGGACGTCGCATGGTCGGGTGGCGCGATCCCGATCGTGGTGGTCGCGCCCAACTCGGACGGAACGGTTGCCACCGCCCTGGCCGGTGCACCGGTGACCCTCGCCGAGCCCGCGCCGGTCGAAGGCGGGCCGGTCGCCCAGATCGTCCGGGGAATCGAGGAGGCGCGCGCCACCGTGCGCGAGACCGTCGCGGCGCTCGTCTGGCCGGCACGGATGGCCTGGGTCGGGCCCGAGACCGTGACATCGCTCATCGAGGCCTACGGACCGGGCGGCGACGCCCTGCTACGCCCGGCCTACGAGGGCGAATCCGGGTGGCCGGTCGTCGTCCCGGTGTCGGCGCTCGACGACCTCCGCCGCCTCGCCGCGGATCGGATGCCCGGCGAGCTCGTCGACGACCTCGCCGCGGCGGGTCGCGAGGTCCGCCTCCTCGACCTCGGCGACCCGGGCACGGTGCATGACGGCTCCGTGCGCCGGGCCGACCTGCCGCCCTACCGCGGGCCGGCCGAACCTGCCGGGGGCCACCGGCACGAATGGGGAGCCGCGATCGCGGACAGGCCCGACGAGCCCCTCGAGGGCCCGGCCCTGTCGCCGTTCGAGCCGGCGCGCAGCGGGGACTGACCGCGGGCTGAAGCCAGCCACGATCAGGCGGCCCGATCAGGCGGGCTGATCAGGCGGCCCGGTCAGGCGGGCTCGACCACTCCGGGCTCGATCGCGCCGCCCGATCGGCGGGCGGTCGCGTAAACCACGCCGCCGAGGATGAGCCCGACGCCGGCCAGCTGCAGTGGCGACGGTGCCTCGGCCAGGAGGATCGCCGAGAACACGACGGTCGCCACCGGCTGGGCGAGGAGGATGATCGACGTCAGGACCGCCGGCAGGCGCGGCAGCGAGAGGTTGATGAGCCCATAGCCGACGACCTGCGAGGTGATCGCCAGGGCGATGAGCCAGCCGTGCGCAGGCCATGACGGGACCACGTCGAGGTCGCCGACGACGAGCCCGGCGAGCGCGGCCGCGACGACCGTCGCGGCGGAGGCGTCGAAGAGCGTCCCGAACGGGCGCCGCCCGTCGCGGTTCACCTGCCGGATGATGAGGAGGTATCCGGCGTAGCTCGCCCCGGCCGCGAGCCCGAACGCGACGCCGAGCGGCGGGTTGCGGCCGTACGCCCCGCGCTCGAGGAGCCCGGAGATGAGCAGCGCGCCGGCGACGACAATCGGCAGCGCGAGCCAGGTGCGTC
>VBHW01000065.1:0-11395 GCA_005881055.1 Chloroflexota bacterium | reverse complement strand
GATGCCGCTGAACGCGATGCACATCGCGCCAGCGAACGCGGCGACGCGCGGGCGTGCGGCGAGCCAGGCCGAGCCGGCCCGGACGGCCTCGGTCACCCTCCCGGGCTCAGTCCCGCGTCGCTCGATCCGGGACCCCGACCGTACGCAGACCGAGCTCCGCGAACTGGGCGGGATCGGGCGGCGCGGGAGCGTCGAGCATGAGGTCGGACCCCGACTGCGTCTTCGGGAACGCCATCACCTCACGGATCGTCGGCTGGTCCGCGAGGACGGCCGCCCAGCGATCGATCCCGAGCGCGATCCCCCCGTGCGGCGGGGCCCCGTACTCGAACGCCTCGAGCATCGCCCCGAACAGGTTCCGCATCCGGTCGAGGCTGTAGCCCTGGAGGGCGAAGCTCTGCCGCAGGAGGTCGACCCGGTTGATGCGGATCGAGCCGCCGCCGATCTCCCAGCCGTTGAGCGCGAGGTCGAATTGCATCGCGCGCGCCCTGCCGGCGGGATCTGCGGGCGAGGGCGTCGCCGGGTCGCCGGACGCGGTGACGAGGAGCGGCTCGTCCTCCGGCACGACCCCGCTGAACGGGTTGTGCGTCGCGTCCCAGCGCCCGTTCTCCGCGTCCCACTGGTACATCGGGAAGCGGTGGACCCAGCAGTAGGCGAGCTCGTCAGGTTTCGCGAGACCGAGGCGGGCGCCGAGCTCGGTGCGCAGGCGACCCAGGACCTCGTTCGCGACGTCGGTCCGGTCGGCGACGATGAGGACGAGGTCGCCAGCCTCGGCGCGCGTCCGCTCGATGATGCCCCGGAGGGCATCGGCGCGGAGGAACTTCACGATCGGCCCGCGCACGTCGCCCGGGCCCTCGACGGCCAGGTGGGCCAACCCCTTCGCGCCGTGGCGCCTCGCCGCCTCGGTGAGCTCGTCCGTCTCGCGTCGTGAGGCGCTGGCCATGCCGGGTGCGACGATGGCCTTGACCCGCTCGCCGGCCGCGAGCGTCTCGTCGAACACGCGGAAGCCAGAGGGCTCGCCCGCCCCGCCGCCCAGCGCCGGTCCGATGTCGACGAGCTCCATGCCGAAGCGCACGTCTGGCTTGTCGGTCCCGTAGCGCTCCGTCGCCTCCCCGAACGTCAGGCGCGGGAACGGCGTCTCGCGGATCGGTCGCTCGGGTACCGTCGCCCGGGTCACCTCGATCGCCATCGCTTCGACGAACGCCATGACCGTCGCCTCGTCGACGAAGCTCATCTCCAGGTCGAGCTGGGTGAACTCGGGCTGGCGGTCGCCGCGCAGGTCCTCGTCGCGGAAGCAGCGCGCGATCTGGAAGTAGCGATCGACGCCGGCGACCATGAGGAGCTGCTTGAGCTGCTGCGGGCTCTGCGGGAGCGCGTACACGCTCCCCGGCTGGAGGCGCGACGGGACGATGAAGTCGCGGGCGCCTTCCGGGGTGCTCTTGATGAGGTCCGGCGTCTCGATCTCGACGAAGCCGTTCGCGTGGTGGACGTCCCGGATCGCCTGGACGAGCCGGTCCCGGAGGAGGAGGCGACGCAGCATCGGCTCCCGCCGGATGTCGAGGTAGCGGTACTTCAGCCGGAGCGGCTCGTCGATCGGGGCGTCGGGCTCGTTGATGTAGAACGGCGGCGTCTTCGACTCCGCGAGGACCGAGATGTCCGTCGCTCGCAGCTCGACCTCACCGGTCGCCAGGCGGGGATTCACCTTGTCCGCGTCGCGCGGCGCGACGGTGCCCGAGGCCATGACGACGTATTCGGACCGGACGCGGCTCGCGACCGCATGCGCGTCGGGGGCCTCCTCCTCGTCGACGACGACCTGCGTGAGGCCGTGCCGGTCGCGCAGGTCGAGGAAGATGAGATGGCCGTGGTCGCGCCGGCGGTGCACCCAGCCAGAGAGGCGCGCCGCCGAGCCTGCGTGCGTGGGACGGAGCTCGCCGCACGTGTGCGTCCGGTACGGCGTCGAGAGGTCGGCCATGGCCGCCGTATGGTACGGGACGTGCCCGTCCGCGGGTGGTCAGGCCGGTCCGCGGCAACGGCCAGCGCCTGCCTTCCCGATCGACGAGCGCGGTGCATCCCGGGCCGCGTATCGTGAACCGCCAGGCCCGCGACGAGATGCGGGCCATCCGAACACGACCAGCCGGGCCCGATGCGGTGGGGTCGAGGAGGCGCGATCATGCTTGCCGACCGCCGCTGCCACGCGACGATCCCGGTCTCCGACGTCGAGGCGGTTCGCTCGTTCTACGAGGGCACGCTTGGCTTCGAGCCCCTCGAGGAGAATCCCGCGGCCGTCATATACCGGGCGGGGTCCGGCTCGGTGTTCGCGGTCACGCGCAGCTCCGGCAGGGCGTCCGGCAGCCATACCCAGATGGGCTTCACGGTCGACGACATCGAGGACGAGGTCGCCGACCTGCGCCGGCGCGGCGTCACGTTCGAGGAGTACGACGTCCCGGGCCTGAAGACGGAGGGCGGCATCGCCCGGACCGGCCCGAATCGCGCCGCCTGGTTCAAGGATCCGGAGGGGAACCTCATCGGCCTCATCGAGTTCGGCCGGGCGGAATCCTAGCGGCGTCCTGGCAGTCGAGTCCCCTCAGCCGCGGCCTTCGGGGCCGTGGCGGTGGCTCGAGGCGGCCCGCTTGAGCTCGCGTGCGAGCCCGTCCAGCGGGACCGCACGCTGCGTGCCCGCCTGGAGGTCCCGGAGCTGGACGTCGCCCGCCGCGAGCTCGTCGCCGACGATCACCGCGAAGTGGGCGCGGTCGCGCGCGGCTCCCTCGAGCTGCCGGCCGAGCTTGCGCACGCCGAGATCGGCCCGTGCGGGGACGCCCTCGGCCCGGAGGAGCGTCGCGATCCGCAGGCGCTCGATCGTGGCGCCCGGATCCGCGCCGACGATGACGGCCTGCGGCGACGCTTCGGCCGCACCCGTGCCGCCCCCGGCCCCCTCGAGCGCGAGGAGGACCCGGTCGAGTCCGATCCCGAACCCGATCCCCGGCGTCGGACGACCGCCGAGCGCCTCGACGAGGTCGTCGTAGCGGCCACCGCCCCCGATCGCCGACTGTTGGCCGGTCGCGCCTGACGGGAACACCTCGAACGCGGTCCGGGTGTAGTAGTCGAGCCCGCGCACGAGACGAGGGTCGAGCCGGTAGGCGATCCCGAGCGCGTCGAGGTGGGCGCGAACGCCGACGAAGTGGTCGAGGCAGGCCGCGCACAGGCGATCGGTGATGACCGGCGCGTCGGCGTTCAGGGCGACGACCGTCGGGTCCTTCGAGTCGAGGAGGCGGAGCGGGCTCCGCTCGAGGCGATCGCGCTCCGTCGGCGGGAGCCGGTCGGCGTGGCGGCGGTAGAACGTCCGCAGCTCCTCGACGTACGCCGGCCGGCAGGCCGCGTCCCCGATCGAGTTGAGATGGAGCTCGACCGGTGCCAGGCCGGCATCGGTGTAGAAGCGCAGCGCGAGCTCGACGATCTCGGCGTCGATCGCCGGACCGGGGTCGCCGATGGCCTCGACGTCGAACTGCCAGAACTGCCGATAGCGTCCCGCCTGCGGGCGGTCGTAGCGGAACATCGGCCCGGTCATCGTCAGCTTCACCGGCTGGGGCCACGTCTGCATCCCGTGCTGGACGTACGCGCGGACGATGCCCGCAGTCGGCTCCGGCCGGAGGGCCCACGACTCGCCCTCGTCCCCGCGCGGCACGATCCGATACAGCTCTTTCTCGACGACGTCGGTGACCTCGCCGATGCCCCGCTCGAAGACCGCCGTCTGCTCGAACATCGGCGTCTCGATCTGGCGGTAGCCATAGCGCGCCGCCAGGTCGTCGGCGATCGCCTCGAGCCGGGCGAACGCGGCCCGGTCGGCAGGCAGGAGGTCGTGCATGCCGCGGGGGGCGCGGAAGGTGGGCATCGGGCGCAGTCTAGCGGCCGACTGCCGGCCGGGAGCCCGAGGAACTAGCCCAGGTCGCGCTGGACGCTGATGACGTCCTTCAGCTGCTCGATCCGGCCCATGACCCGTGCCAGCTGGGCGACCGACGCGACCTGCAGCGTCGCGATGACGATGGCCGTGTGGTCCGGCGACACGTTCACCGACGCGGCGAGGATGTTCACCTTGTTCTCGGCGACGACCTGCGTGATGTCGGATAGCAGGCCGGTCCGGTCGTATGCCTCGACCCGGATCGCGATCGGGTACGTCTGGGTGGGGGCCGCTTCCCACTCCACGTCGATGAGCCGGCTCACCTCGCGCTCGTTGACGACGGTGGGACAGGTCGTGAGGTGGACCGTCACGCCCTTGCCGCGCGTGATGAAGCCCGTGATCGGATCGCCGGGGATGGGATGGCAGCAGCGCGCGAAGCGGACGAGGAGGTCGCCGACGCCCTTGACCCGCACCCCGCCGGTGCGTGCCTGGACGGTCGGCGGCGCGACGGCCGGCAGCGTGAGCTCCGCGTCGTCGACGACGCCGAGGCGCGTGACCACCTGCTGGGCGCCCACCGCGCCGTAGCCGATCGCCGCGTAGAAGTCGTCGACGCTGTCGTACTTGTAGGCCTTCGACATCTCGACGATCCGGTCGAGCCCGACCGCCTGGATCGACTTGCGGGCGAGGCGGCGGAGCTCGCGCTCGAGGGCCTCGCGGCCATGGATGATGTTCTCGTCGCGGTCCTTGCGCTTGAACCACTGGCGGATCTTTTCGCGGGCATGAGACGTGCGGACGAGGTTCAGCCAGTCGCGCGACGGCCCGTGCTCGCCCTTCGTCGTGACGATCTCGACGATGTCGCCGTTCTTCAACCGGTAGTCGAGGGGGACGAGCCGGTTGTTCACCTTCGCGCCGATCGTCCGGTGGCCGACGTCGGTGTGGATCCGGTAGGCGAAGTCGAGCGGCGTCGCGCCGGCCGGCAGGTCCTTCACGTCGCCGCGCGGCGTGAACACGAACACCTGGTCCTGGAAGATGTCGAGCTTGATGCCCTCGACGAACTCGGTCGCGTCGGAGACCTCGCGCTGCCAGTCCATGAGCTGGCGCAGCCAGGCGAGCTTCGCGTCGTACTCGCGATCGGACTTGCTGCCCTCCTTGTAGCGCCAGTGGGCCGCGATCCCGACCTCCGAGACCTGGTGCATCTGGTGGGTCCGGATCTGGATCTCGAGGGGCTTCCCGTCGAGCGCGATCACGGCCGTGTGGAGGCTCTGATAGAGGTTGTTCTTCGGGACCGCGATGTAGTCGTCGAACTGGCCGGGGATGGGACGCCACAGCGAGTGGACGACGCCGAGCGCGGCGTAGCAATCCTTGAGCTCGTCGACGAGGATCCGGATCGCGTAGACGTCGTAGATCTCGGCGAACTCCGCGCTCTTGCGCTGCATCTTCTTGTGGATGCTGTAGAGGTGCTTCGGCCGGCCGGTGAGGTCGGCCTCGATGCCGGCCCGCTCGAGCTCCGGCCGGAGGATCTCGATCGCGCGGTCGACGTACGACTCGCGGCCCTTGCGCCGCGTGTCGAGGAGCCGGGCGAGCTCGCGGAACGCCTCCGGCTCGAGGACCTTGAACGCGAGATCCTCGAGCTCCCACTTCATCTGCCAGATCCCGAGGCGCTCGGCGAGCGGCGCGTAGATCTCCATCGTCTGGCGCGCGATCCGAAGCTGCTTGTCCGCGGACAGGGCCCCGAGCGTGCGCATGTTGTGGAGGCGATCGGCGAGCTTGATGAGGACGACACGGATGTCCTCCGCCATCGCGAGGAACATCTTCCGGATGTTCTCGGCCTGCTGCTCCTCGTGCGTGTGCGTGCTGAACTTCGAGAGCTTGGTGACGCCGTCGACGAGGCGGGCGACCTCCGCCCCGAACTGCTCCTCGATGTCCGTCAGGCTGAACTCGGTGTCCTCCGGCACGTCGTGGAGGAGCGCGGCCTCGACGGCGATCGGGTCGATGCCGAGGTCGGCGACGATCTGCGCGGACGCGATCGGGTGGGTGACGTACGGATCGCCCGACGCGCGGAGCTGCTCCCTGTGGGCCTCGACCGCGAGGTCGAATGCGCGACCGACCGGCTCGACGTCGGCCTGGGGATAGTGCCGCGCCACGGCCTCGAGCAGGTTCGACCGCAGCTGCGGGATCGAGCCGTCCTGGCGGCGGCCGGCAGATCGCGATGTCGCAGGCCGTGCGACGGCGGGTCGCTTCAGTTCCCCAGTCGCGGTCCGGCCCTTCGGTTCCCGGGTCGCGGTACCTCGCGGGGTCGAGGTCTTCGCGATCCGTGTCGTCGTCCGCGTCGGCGCAGCCGCACGCCCCTTCGGATCACCCCGCGCCGGCTTCGCGGCCGACGATCGTGCGCCCGGCGAGGCCGGCGATCCGCCCGGGCCCGATGTCGCCTGCAGTCCGGCGCCTGACGCGCCGGATCCGGCCCCCGGGGCGGCCGACACGCCGCCCGGTGCGGTTGCAGGAGAGGCGGATGCAGGTCGCCCCCGTTCGATCGACATGGCCCGCAAGGATAGCAGCGAGCGTGCGTGAGCCCGGGCATGCCGGTCGATGGCGGGGCGCGGGTCGGGCCGTCAGCCCCCGAGAGCGCTCGCCTCGACGACACGGTGAGGATGCGCAACGGGACGTCGGGACCCGGTCTGATGAGGTCGACATCCCCGCTGATGCCGCGGACGGGCGCCGTCGGGCGGAAGACGAGCGCTCCGCCAGCGTCGACGACGAGCCGGCCCGCGAGCGACTGATCTCCGACCGCCACCGTGACCCGATCGGGGCTCGCGAGCGTGACCCGTGTCGGGCTGGCCCCGGCCACCGCCGCGACCGCCGAGCGGGCGATCGCGGTCACGTCCTCCGTCGACAGCGACAGCGTGGCGCGGATGGCGGCGCTCGAGCCCGAGAGGACCACCGACGAAGCGTGGATCGGCGGCCCGCCCGGCGGATCGATCTCGACGCCGGTCAGCGTCCCGTCCACCGATCCCGCGGTTCGATCGAGAAGCGCGACATCCCCCAGGGTCACGTCGACGCGTGCCATCCGCACCTCGTGGAAGGTCGCGTTCGTCGACCGGACACGGACTCGGTCCGCGTGGAGCGCGAGCAGCGCGATCGGCGGCTCCGCGGTGACCGTCACGGCCGTGCCGGTTCCGCTGAAGCCGGCGGCGCCGATCGCCCCGGTCATGACCTCGGCCGCGGCCGCCGGGAGGAGCAGCCACGAGGCGATGAGGACCGTCGCGGCGACGACGAGCAGGAACGTGAGGCAGCCGCGCACGCTCTCAGCGTTCGGTGCGCCGACGGTCCGCGAGGTCGGGGCGGTCCGAAGCGGCGTAGCCGAGGTCCGAGGCAGCGTAGCCGAGGTCCGCGAGCGCCTCGAGCGCCTCGGCGCGCTCGTCCCAAGGCAGCGGGCCGTCGGGCCCGATGATCGAATGCTCGTGGCCCTTGCCGGCGAGGAGGACGACGTCGCCCGGCCGCGCGCGCTCGAACGCCGCCCTGATGGCCGTCGCGCGGTCGGCGATGAGGAGCAGGTCGTGGTCGCGCCGGCGGCCGGCCGCCTCGGCACCGCGCGCGATGTCGTCGAGGATCGCCTCCCGATCCTCGCCACGCGGGTCCTCGTCGGTGACGACCACGAGGCGGCAGCGGTCGCCGGCGATGCGACCCATCATCGGCCGCTTGTCCGTATCGCGCTCACCCGCGGAGCCGAAGACCGCGATGAGGCCTCCCCCGCGTGCGGCGGCGATCGGAGCGAGGAGGTCGAGGACCTTCTCGAGCGAGGCGGGACTGTGCGCGTAGTCGATGACCACGCCGAACGGCTGGCCGGCGTCGAGCCGCTCCATGCGGCCCGGCACGCCGGGCATCGATTCGAGACCGGCTCGGACGGCGTTCGGGTCGAGCTCCCATGCCTCGGCGAGGGCGACGACCGCGAGGGCGTTGTGGACGTTGAACCGGCCGGCGAGCCTGAGCTCGACGTCGCCGCTCCAGCGGGGCGCCACGAGGCTGACCCGGAGCCGCCGCGCGTCCTCGGCGACGTGGGTGGCATGCACGTCGGCCGCAGGATCGGAGCCGTACGTGACGAGGCGGGCCCCGGCCTCCCGGACGACCGCCTCGAAGAGGCCGCTGGATGGGTCGTCGCGGTTGACGATGCCTGCCCGCGGCCGAGCGGCGGGCGCGTGGCTCGCGAGCCGCTCGAAGAGCGAGAGCTTCGCGGCACGGTAGGCCTCGAAGGAGCCGTGGAGCTCGAGGTGCTCGTGCGTGAGGTTCGTCAGGATCGCCGCGTCGTACGCGACCTCCGCGACCCGATCGAGGGCGAGGCCGTGGGACGTCGTCTCGACGACCGCCGCCGCGTCGCCCGCCGAGACCATCGCCCTGAGCAGCCCCTGGAGCTCGGGAGCCTCGGGCGTCGTCACGTGCGCCGGGTTCGGCTCGTGCGCCGGGCCCACCCGCACGTCGACCGTGCCGACGAGCCCGGTCGCGATCCCCGCGGCCTCGAGCCCCGCCGCGGCGAGGAACGAGGTCGTCGTCTTGCCGTCCGTGCCGGTGATCCCGACGATCGCCAGCTCGTGGCTCGGATCCCGGTACCACCAGGCCGCCGCCGTCGCGAGCGCGCGCGCCGACCGGCCGACGACGAGCTGCGGCAGCGCCTCGCCCGGCATCGGCCGCTCGACGATCGCTGCCGCGGCGCCGGCCGCCGCGGCCGCGCCGACGTAGTCGTGCCCGTCGACGTGCTGACCGGCGACCGCGACGAACAGCATCCCCGGACGGACGCGCCTCGAGTCGTACGTGACGCCGCGCGCGGCGATGCCGGCCAGGCCGACCGGGCCGATCGCCCGCCCATCGGCGCGGGCGCCGTGCAGGCCCACCTCGCCGAGGCCGGTCAGGCGATCGATGAGCGGTCCGATCGGTCGAGCCTCAGTTGGCTCCGCCTCCCGGACGAGCTCCGCCACCGTCTTCGTCCCTGTCGCAGTCGGGTCGCTCACCGCGTCACGCCGTCACGCTTCGCTGCGCGATCTCGGGACAATCGCCGCCAACCGAGCCGTGACCCGTCCCGCGGCGTACCGCCAGGGCCGGGCGACCCACTCGTGGTTGCCGGCGAGCTCCACCCACTCGGCGCCGAACGATCGCTTGAACGCGTAGAGCCCGTGCATCTCCTCGCCTTCGCGCGGCTCGCGCCGGGCGCCTGCCACGTCGACGCCCGCGAGATCCAATTCGTCGAGGCGATCGCGGATCGCCAGCTGGATCGCCCGCCAGAGGATGAGCCGAACGACACCCGGGTACTGCCGCCGCAACTCGACCCGGTCGGCCGAGTGGGAGTACGTCAGGCGTCCGCCATGCCGGTAGAACGTCGCGCCGCCGACCGGCTCATCGTCCGTGTCGCGGACCTCGAGGTAGACGACGTGGCCGGCGGCGAGCCCGTGGACCGACCAGTCCACGAACGCGGCCTTCGAGGCGATGTGGAAGTGGCGGCGGACCGCGGCCGCCTCGAGGAGGTCGTAGAGGCGCTCGAAGACGGGCGCGGCGGCCGCCGGCTCGAGGCTGCCGGGAGGCGGCGCCTCGAACCCGGGACCGACCGTCGGCTCCGGGCCGGCTCCGGACCGCGCGTCGTACCGGACGACGCGGAGCCCCGCCTTCTCCGCCGCGTGGATGAGCTGGCGGAGCGTGCTCCCGAACGAGCGGAACAGCGCCTCCTCGTCGGTGTCCGACGGGAGCGCGAGGCGCATCCGGTGGCGCGACGGCTGGATCTCCTCGATCTGGGCGAAGCCGTCGGCCTCGATGAGCGCCGCGTACCCCGTCGACGCCTCGATCTCGGGGTCGCTTGCGACGACGTCGACGCCATCGGCAGCGAGGTGGTCCGCCGCGGCCCGCAGCCGCGCCGCGGTTCGCTCGAGACCCTCGGCCGGGATCGGCCCGCGCGACAGGTAGGCTCCGGCGCCGCCGACGAGCGGCCACGGGCGCTCGAGGGACAGCAGCCGGAAGCCATCCTCGAAGACGAGGAATCGCGGCCGCCAGCCGTGACGCTCGCGATACCGGCCCCAGGCGACGGACTGGTACACGTTGCCGCCCGGGACGTCGACCGTCCGCCCGTCCCAGTCATCTAGCTCGTCCGGTCGCGCGGGGCGGATCCCCTCGGTCATGCGGCGAGCCCCGGCTCCGCGGCAGCATCCCCGCCACCGCCCCGCGCCTTGCGCCCGACGACCCGTTCGCCGGCCCCGTAGAGCGCGGCGCCGATCCGGTCGAGCGCGAGCTGCCACGCACCGATCGTCGTGACCTCGCGGCCGCCGAAGCCCGCCTTGAACTGGCGGATGCCCGGATGGACGAGGCCCCACATGTCGTAGCTCGTGGCGCCGGCCTCGCGGGACGAGCGGATCGCCTCCCACTTCACGAGGTAGTTGGCGCGCGACTCGGCGCCGGCCGCCGTCATCCCGCCGTACGGCTCGACGATGCGTCCGCCGCAGCGGACGAGGAGGAGCACCGCCTGCGGGCCGCCGTCGGGGTCCTGCGCGAACAGGAGCCGGGCGTTCCCGGACGGCCGGAACGCCTCGTAGATGTCGCGATAGGCACTCTCGGTGCGGATCGGCAGCCCGGTCCGGCGGGACGTCTCCGCCATCACCCGGTGGAAGTCGGCGAGGCGGTCGCCCTCGACGTCGACGACGGTGATCCCGAGCGATCTCGCGCGGTTCACGTACTGCCGCCACTTCTTCCGGAGGTCGCTCCAGAGGGCGTCCTCGTCCGCCGTGAGGTCGACGATACGGGTCGTCGTGGGCTGGATCTCCGGGGCCGGCCGCCAGCCGGCTCCGGCCAGGGCGGACCGGACGGCGCCGTCCGGATCGCGTGGACCGTCACGCTCGATCTCGGGGTCGATGCGGAGCAGGCCGGGGCGACGCGACCATTGGTGGGCCCGGACCGCGTCGGTCCAGCGGCCGACGGTCGCCCGGGGGTCCGACCACTCCCCGGCGATCGGCCCGCGCGGCGCATATGCGAAGGCCCACGGGAACGGGCCCGGCTGGCGAAG
The DNA here is from genome assembly GCA_005881055.1 of Chloroflexota bacterium. Classification (GTDB taxonomy): domain Bacteria; phylum Chloroflexota; class Limnocylindria; order Limnocylindrales; family CSP1-4; genus C-114. The sequence goes on along the minus strand of VBHW01000065.1, from coordinate 470 downwards.
GAGCACCTGCGCCCCGATCCGCGAGCCTGGCTCCCCCCCTCCCTCGGCCTCGACGCGCTCCGCCGTCCAGCCGTTCGGTGCCTTTACCCTGGCCCAGGCGCTCGTCTGGAGGTACGTCGCCTGGGGGCTCGCCGCGACGAAGTCGTTCCAGGAGGCGGCCTGAGCCTCTCCTTCCATGGCTGCGGTCGCCCCGGGCCCGCTCACGAGGCCGGCTCGCGGCGCAGAGCCGATATCGCCAGGCCGATGAGCGTCGAGACCTCCTCGACCCGCAGCAGCCGGCTCACCGCGACGTAGACCAGCCCGCCGGCGCCCGTCGCGAGCACGAGCTCCGCGAACACGCCGAGCTTGCCGGGTGCCGCCCCAAGCACCGCCTCCGCACCCGCGAGCGCGAGGCCAGCCACCGCGGCGGCCGCGACCGTGGCCCCGAGCATCGCCGGCGCCGCGCCGAGGACCGATCCGGCGTCGAAGGC
>VBHW01000060.1:8342-10103 GCA_005881055.1 Chloroflexota bacterium | reverse complement strand
CCGACTGCTGGGGCGTCGACGCTCGGGAGCCTCCTCGGCCGCGTCACGCCGGTGGACCAGGTGGGCGTCGAGGAGCGGGTCGACTCGCTCCGTCGCCGGTCGATCAAGCGCGCGAGCAAGCTCTGGGCGCTCGACCTCGCCGTGCGGATGATGGACCTGACCACCCTCGAGGGAAAGGACACGCCGGGCAAGATCCGCGCGCTCGCGGCCAAGGCGATGCGACCCCAGCCGGGCGACCCGACGATCCCGTCCGTCGCGGCCCTCTGCGTCTATCCGGCGCTCGTGACCGAGGCGAAGGATGCCCTCCGCGGATCGAGCGTGAAGGTCGCCAGCGTCGCGACCGGGTTCCCGAGCGGGCAGACGTTCCGCGACATCAAGATCGCCGAGACGCGGGCGGCGACCGAGGCCGGGGCGGATGAGATCGACATGGTCATCGACCGGGGCGCCTTCCTGTCGGGCGACTACTACGAGGTCTTCGAGGAGGTCGTCGCGGTCAAGGAGGCCGCCGGCGACGCCCACCTGAAGGTCATCCTCGAGACGGGCGAGCTCGAGACGTACGACAACGTCCGCCGGGCCAGCGTCCTCGCGATGGCCGCGGGCGCCGATTTCATCAAGACGTCCACGGGCAAGGTCACGCCGGCCGCGACGCTCCCGGTCACCCTCGTCATGCTCGAGGCGATCCGCGACTTCGAGCGCCAGACCGGCCGGGCCGTCGGGATGAAGCCGGCGGGTGGCATCCGCACGGCGAAGGAGGCGATCCAGTACCTCGTGGTCCTGTACGAGACCCTCGGGCCGCGCTGGATGACGCCCGATCGCTTCCGCTTCGGCGCGAGCTCCCTCCTCAACGACGTCATCCTCCAGATCGTCAAGGAGCGCACCGGCCGCTACGCCGATCCCGACGACGTCACCCTCGATTGATGCCCCGCGGGGCATCAAGGAGGAGCACGCGGTGCGCACCCGGGAACATCCACGGCTCGCCCGGCGTCCCCCGGTCGTGATCCGATCGATGGTTCGATCCCGCCTCCTCATTGCGCTAGCCGCGATCCTCATGGCCGGGGGATGCGGCGGCGCCTCCCCCTCCGGTTCGCCCGGCCCCGCGACCTCACCCGGCCCCCCGCTCGCCACCGCCGCGCTGAAGATCCGGCTCCTCGACACGTTCGGGCAGCTTTCCTACTGCGATCCGGACGAGTTCCCGGTCGCCCGCGCCGACCAGGCCGACCTGGCCCGTCAGCGCCTCCCGGAGATCCGCGCGGACGCCGAGACCTGGCGCGCGATCGCGACGCACCTCAGCATCGATCCCGCGGCTGCCAGCCTGACCGGCGACCAGACGCTGGCGGTCTACCAGACGTGGAAGCAGCTCAACGCCCTGCAGCTCGTGGCGGTCGGGGGCGGGTTCACGTTCGACCAGGCTTTCGGCCCCGACGCGACCGGCCAGGCGATCCGCGTCACCGGCGTGATCACGTCCACGGGCGAGATCGCCGTCAACCGCCGGGTGCCGGCGGGACGGCCCAACTGCCCGATCTGCCTCGCGCTGGGAACGCCGATCGCGACGCCGGACGGCACGGTCCCGGTAGAGCGCCTCCGGCCGGGGATGCCGGTCTGGACCGCGGATCTCGCCGGGGACCGGGTCGCGGGCACCGTGCTCCGTGTCGGCTCGACGGCCGTGCCGCCGACTCATCGCGTCGTCCATCTCGTGCTGGCTGACGGGCGGGAGGTCACCGCGTCGCCCGGCCACCGGCTCGCGGACGGCCGTGCGCTCGG
>VBHW01000060.1:2750-8233 GCA_005881055.1 Chloroflexota bacterium | reverse complement strand
CCGGAGGCATCCTCCTCGCGAGCACGATCCGCTGATCCGCGGGTCGCCCACCTGCCGATCCAAGACGCCCTCCGCGCGTTGCCGGCGCCCGCCGCCATGCGCTACGCTCGTGGCCGAGGACCGGGGGAAGGCCGGATCTGCCTGGCGGTGCGCACAGGGTCCTCGTGAGAGGGTGCCAGTGTCCGCGTCACCGGAACCTGGGCTGTCCGGGTTGGGATTCACCGTGCTGCTCGCCGAGGACGACGAGCCAGTCCGACACCTGGTGCAGCGGATTCTCGAGCGGCTCGGCCTGCGCGTGATCCCGACCGCAGACGGCGAGGCGGCGCTCGCGGCCGCGACCGCGCACGACGGGGCCATCGACCTCCTCCTCACCGACGTGGCGATGCCCGGCCTCATCGGACCGCAGCTCGCCCGGCGCTTCAGCGAGCTCTACCCCGGGGCCCCCGTGCTGTTCATGTCCGGGCATCCGGACGACGCCCTGCGGGACGAAGGAGTGCTCGAACCCGGTGCGCCCTTCCTCCGCAAGCCGTTCGATCCTCAGGCGCTGGCCCTCAGGGTTCGCGAGCTCCTCGAGGCGTCGTGACGAGGGGTCGGGCCGGCCTGACCGCCGGGCGCGCCGCCCTGTCCCCGGACAGAACCGCACCCTCGCTCGTTGGCGGGGACGCCTCGACCGCCGCGGGCCGCCCGAGGAGGTAGCCCTGGCCGAGCCCGACGTCGAGTGACCGCAGCGTGTCGCGCTCCGCGGTCGTCTCGATGCCCTCGGCGATGAGCTCGCAGCCCGTCCGCGTCGCGAAGTAGGCCATTCCGGACACGAGCGCCTGGCGCGCTGGATCGTCCTCGATGGTGTGGACGAGGCCCACGTCGAGCTTCACGAAGTGGGGGCGCAGCTCGAGGATGTGGCGGAAGCTCGAGAACCCCGCCCCGGCGTCGTCGATGGCGGAGCGGACGATGTGGAGGGACGCGATCGCGGACCGGATCGCCGCATAGTCGGCGATCGGGACGTGCTCCGTGATCTCGAGCACGATCGGCAGGCGGGCGGCCGCCAGGAGGCGCCCGAGCCGCTCGGTGTCGAGCACGAGGGTCGGCGAGACGTTGACGCTCAGCCAGCCGTGCCGCGGAAGGCTGCGCGCCGACGTCGCGAGGGCCGCCGACAGGCACGCCGCCTCGAGGTCCGTCCCGAGGCCGATCCGGGCGGCCTCGGCGAAGACGACATCGGGCCGGGTCCCGTCGGCGAACCGGGTGAGCGCCTCGTAGCCGACGACGCGGCCGGCGGTGAGCGTGACGATCGGCTGGAACACCGGCGAGAACTCGACCGCCTCGATGATCTGCGTGATCCTCGCCCGGGCGTCCATCTGGCGCTGTCGCTCGCGCTCGCTGTCGCGGACGTGGGCGGCGACCTCGGCAGCGAGATCGATGTTCCGGTCGCGCAGCGTACGGGCCAGGAGCCGTGTCTGGGCGAGGTTCCGCACGCGGAGGCGGACCTCGTCGACGTCGAACGGCTTCACGAGGAAGTCATTCGCGCCGCCGGCGAGGGCCCGCGACCGGGTCTCGCGCCCGGCATCCGCGGTGAGGACGATCACCGGCAGGTACTCGTCCTCGTCGAGCTTCCCCCGCATCGCCTCGAGGACGGCGAACCCGTCGATCGTCGGCATATGCAGGTCGAGCACCACGAGATCGGGCGCGTCCCCATCCATCGCGGCGAGCATCTCGTTCCCGTCCCGGAACGAGCGGACGTTCGTGAAGCCGACGCGCTCGAGGATCCGCTGGAGGAGCTGGATGTTCGCCTCTTCGTCGTCGACGATGAAGATCCTCACGGTCTCCACCGGCGATCCCGTCACGAGGCGGCTCGCTGGTCGCGGACGGCCTTGTCGACGATGCGCAGGAGCTCGTCCACGTCGACCGGCTTCGTGAGGTAGCCGAACGCCCCGGCGTCCATGAGTCGGGCGACCTTCGTCTTCGTCACGTCGGCGGACAGGACGATGACCGGAAGGTCGCGCGTCTCGGGGAACGATTTCAGCAGCCGAAGGACCTCGTGTCCGGTCATGTCCGGCAGGTGGAGGTCGAGCAGGACGACGTCGGGTCGATGCTCCCGGGCGAGGTCGATGCCCAGGCGACCGGTCATCGCGGCGACGAGCTCGAGGCCCGGTCGGTGCCCGACGATCCGCTCCATGAGCTGGACGTTCGAGAGATTGTCATCGATCTGGAGGAGGACCCGGCGCCGGTGGCGGTGGTCCGCGAGCGACAACGGGCGAGCCGCCGCCCGTTCGAGCTGCTCGAGCGGGCCGTCGACGCGCCCCAGCTCGACCCAGAACGTCGATCCGACGTCGAGCGAGCTGTCCATCCCGATCGTGCCGCCCATCGCCTCGATCAGCCCCTTCGAGAGCGCGAGTCCCATGCCCGTCCCCTCGACGGAGCCGAGCTCCTCGCCGAGGCGGTCGAACGGCTGGAACAGCCGGGCCTGGTGCTCTGCTGCGATCCCGTAGCCGGAGTCGGTGACGGACACGCGGACACGATCCGGTCCGGCGACGACGGCGCGGACGATGATCGACCCGCCCTCCCGGTTGTACTTGACCGCGTTCGAGAGGAGGTTGAGGACGACCTGCTTCATCCGCTGCCGGTCGGCGTGGACGAAGGAGGATCCCGTCTCGTCGATCGCCGCGACGCTGATCTCGCGGCGGTCGGCCAGCGGCCGGACGAGCGGGATCAGCTCGTCGAGGACGTCGCGCACCGAGACGGGCTCGGGCGAGATCGTCATCTGTCCGCTCTCGATCCGGCTGATGTCGAGCACCTCGTTGATGAGCTCGAGCAGGTGCCGCCCGGCGCGCGAGATGTACCCGACGCTCTCCCGCTGCTCGTCGGTGAGCTCGTCCATCTCGAGGAGCTGCGAGAACCCGAGGATCGCGTTCAGGGGCGTCCGCAGCTCGTGGCTCATCCGCGAGAGGAACGAGCTCTTCGCCCGGTTCGCCCGGTCCGCCTCCTCGCGGGCCGCCCGGAGCGCGTCGTCGACTTCCTTGCGCTCGGTGATGTCCTCGGAGATTCCGAGCAGGTATATCGGCCGGCCGGTCTCGTCGAAGATCGGGATCTTCTTCGTGTGGAGGATCCGCCGGCCGAGGTGGGCCGTATCGATCGGCTCTTCCGGGATGTCGACGACGTCGCGGCCCTCGAGCACCATGCGGTCCTTCGTGACGAAGAAGTCGGCCTCGTCGGACGGGAAGAAGTCGTAGTCGTTCTTGCCGATGAGCTCGTCCCGCGTATGCCCGAGGAGCTCTTCGCCGGCCCGGTTGAAGCGGACGAACCGGAGCGACTCGGCGTCCTTGACGAACACCATGTCCGGGAGGTTCTCGATGATCGAGTCGAGGAATCGCTCCGACCGCCGATGCTCGGAGGCGGCCTCGAACAGGGCGCCGTAATCGGGCGATTCCGCGCCGCCGTTCGGCGTCACGGCTCCGGCCGGCGGCCTGCGAGCGCGGGCCGGGCGACGCGGGACGTTGGGCATCCGGAATGACCCCCACTGCCTGCGACGTGGAGGTCACAGGATGGCGCGGCCCGCGCGCGCGGTCACTGGCCCATTGGTACCGCGGGTCCGGCACAGGAGGCCCGCACGCCCGAGTCACGGTTCCGCATGCCCGTCTGTATGCCCGCGTGCGACTCACGGCTTCTGTCAGATGGCAACCCCCGTGCTCTTGGACAGAGATCGAGGGAGCTCGGGCCGTCCAAGAGCCCCGATTCGTGCGTGGGCGCCGCGGCTCACGGGCGCGCGGATCCCGTCCGATCCCCTTCGCGCCGTCTACGAGCACCGCCACTGCTGAGTGACGGAAACGGGAGCCGCCCGGCCGCCCATTTCGTCGGCTCGTCGGGCCACGCAGCAGGGCGGTGCAATAATGGCCGGCGATGACGCTCACCCGTGCGGACAACGAGCGCTCGGCCGCGAGCTGGGGCCTGGGCGACGGCCAGGCGATTCCCTGGGACTACGCGCCGGCCCCCGAGAGCCGCGACATCGTCCGGATCCGGGACCGCTATGGCCTCTTCATCGGCGGCCGCGAGGTCGAGGCGAGCGACGGCGAGGTCTTCACGACCGTCAACCCCGCGTCCGAGGAGCCGCTCGCCGAGATCGCCCGCGGCACCGCCGAGGACATGGACCGAGCGGTCCGCGCCGCGCGTGCCGCGTTCCGCCGGCGGTGGGGCGGCCTCCCGGGGAGCGAGCGCGCGAAGTACCTGTACCGGATCGCGCGGATCATGCAGGAGCGCTCCCGCGAGTTCGCGGTGGTCGAGACCATGAACTCCGGCAAGCCGATCAAGGAGAGCCGCGACGTCGACGTCCCGCTCGCGGCGGCGCATTTCTGGTACTACGCCGGCTGGGCCGACAAGCTCGACTACGCGTTCCCTGGACGGACCGCCCGGCCGCTCGGCGTGGCCGGCCAGATCATCCCGTGGAACTTCCCGCTCCTCATGCTCGCCTGGAAGATCGCACCGGCGCTCGCCGCGGGCAACACCGTCGTCCTCAAGCCCGCGTCGACGACCCCGCTGACCGCGCTCCTGTTCGCCGACGTCTGCCGACAGGCCGACCTGCCCGCCGGGGTCGTGAACATCGTCCCCGGCCCGGGCGAGGTGGGCATGGCGCTCGTCAAGCATCCCGACGTGGACAAGATCGCCTTCACGGGCTCGACCGACATCGGGCGACGGATCGCCGCCGGCGTCGCCGGGTCCGACAAGGCCCTGACGCTCGAGCTCGGGGGCAAGGCCGCCAACATCGTCTTCGACGACGCTCCGCTCGATCAGGCGGTGGAGGGAATCGTCAACGGGATCTACTTCAACCAGGGCGAGGTCTGCTGCGCGGGCTCGCGCCTCCTCGTCCAGGAGAGCGTCGTTCAGCTCCTCGTCGACAAGCTCAAGGACCGCCTCGCGACGATCCGCGTCGGTGACCCGCTCGACAAGAACACGGACGTCGGGGCGATCAACTCGCGCGCCCAGCTCGAGAAGATCACCGAGCTCGTCGCGTCCGGCGTGGCCGAGGGCGCCGAGCTCTACCAGCCGGCCTGCGACCTGCCGGAGCGCGGTTACTTCTTCCGACCGACGCTCTTCACGAACGTCGCACAGAGCCACCGCATCGCCCGCGAGGAGATCTTCGGACCGGTGCTCTCGGTGCTGACGTTCCGGACGCCGGAGGAGGCGGTCGAGAAGGCGAACAACACGTCGTACGGGTTGTCGGCTGGCGTCTGGACCGAGAAGGGCAGCCGGATCCTCGCGATGGTCCGCCGCATGAAGGCCGGCGTCGTCTGGGCGAACACGTTCAACCGGTTCGACCCCACCTCGCCGTTCGGCGGCTACAAGGAGTCGGGCTACGGCCGGGAGGGTGGGAGGCACGGCCTCCTCGCGTACGTCCGGCTCGAAGACCGCTGATGGCCCGCTGATGGCCGGCCGAGCCGGTCCCGAGGCCGACGGGGTAGGAGAGCGAGCGGCGGCGCGGGCCTCGGCGCGCGTCG
>VBHW01000060.1:0-2686 GCA_005881055.1 Chloroflexota bacterium | reverse complement strand
ACCCCTCGGCAACGCCGTCCGCGCATCGCGCAAGGACCTCCGGGACGCGGTCCGGGCGGCGCGCGCGGCGACCGAGCCGTGGGCCGCCCGCACGGCGATGAACCGCGGCCAGATCCTCTATCGCGTCGCGGAGCTCATGGAGGGCCGCCGGATCCAGTTCGTCGAGGAGGTCGGCGCCGCCGAGGGCATCCGACCCGGCCGCGCAGCCGACGCCGTGAGCCGGGCGATCGACCGCTGCGTGTGGTACGCGGGCTGGGCCGACAAGATCACGCAGGTGCTCGGCTCGGTGAACCCGGTCGGCGCGCCGTACTTCAACTTCACGATCCCCGAGCCGACCGGCGTCGTCGGACTCGTCGCTCCGGAGACGTCGTCGCTGCTCGGCCTCGTCTCGCGGCTCGCCCCGGCGGTCGTCGCCGGCAACACGGCGGTCGTCCTCGCCTCCGAGACGAGACCGCTCCCCGCCGTCAGCCTCGCCGAGGTCCTGGCGACCTCCGATGTCCCGGGTGGGGTCGTCAACATCCTCACGGGCCTGAAGCGCGAGCTCGTCCCGGTCATTGCGTCCCACGCCGACGTCGACGCGCTCGACACGTGGGGCGTCCCGGCCGACCTCCAGGAGGCGGTCGAGATCGCCGCTGCGGAGGACATCAAGCGGATCGCCCGCCGACCCCGAGGCGTCGCCGACGCGCGGTTCGACTGGTCGGACGACGCGCGGAGTCAGCGGCCCGAATGGATCGTCGCGTTCCTCGAGATGAAGACCGTCTGGCACCCGATCGGCGTCTGATCCCGGCGGAGCGGGCGCTCCGGCGGTCGCCAGGACGGACCCGCGTGGCTACTCGCTGAAAGCGTCGCCGAGGGCTGCCGTCACGTCGACCTGATCGAGGCCGAGGTCTCGGCCGGCCTGCTCCGCCGCGCCCTCGCTCATCGTCCCGTACGCCGTCGCAAGCGAATCGTGGACGACCGCGCCGGTGTCGTCGCCCGTGAGCGAGTCGAACGCCCCGGCGACCGAGTGGTACGCCGATACAGCGCCGAACTCGACGGCGCTCGTTGCGTTGTCCCAGGCGCTGCCGAGGCCGCCGCCGCCCTCGCCGCCGCCTCCGCTGGGTGCCTGCTCCCAGCCTGCGCCGGGATCCTCGGAGACCCACTCGGAGTTGGCCGCGTCGGCGATGCCGCCGCCTCCGCCCGTCAACGCGTCGCCGACACCACCCCAGTCGTCCATGGTCCTCACCTCTACGCTCCGTGTGTCGGCCACCATACTTCGGGCGACAAGCCCGACCGTGTCGTGCTGCCGTCACGACCGCTGGCACCTTGCGCACTCCCGCGTCCGTAGACTGGCGCCGTGCCCCCCGGCATCTTCGCCCTCGTCCTGTTCGTCGCCGTCCTCCACGTCGTCTGGAACGCGGTCCTCAAGTCGTCCGGCGATCCGCTCCGAACCGCCGAACGTGCGGTCGGGGTCAGCGTCGTCGTCTTCGCCCCCGTGTTCCTCGCGATCTGGTGGCTGAACGGGCGGCCGGGGATCCCGCCGGATGCGGCGGCCCTCGGCGTCGTCTCGGGCCTACTCGAGACCGCGTACTTCGTCTGCCTCGCGGCGGCCTACCGGCGCGGCGACCTGTCCGTCGTCTACCCGATCGCCCGCGGGACCGCCCCGCTCTTGTCGGTGGCGTTCGGCGTCGCCCTGCTCGGCGAGCGGCTGGGACCGGCCAGCACGGTCGGGGTCGTCGCGTTGCTCGCCGGCATCCTCATCGTCCAGCAGCCCTGGCGGATCCTCGGGGTCGTGGCGCGCGCGGGCCGCCGTATGGGGACGGCTGCGAGTGGGGCCGTCGAGAGTTCCCCGGTCGGGCGCGACCTCGCCGGCGCGGCCGAGTTCGCGATGCTCACCGGCCTGATGATCGCGTCGTATTCGGCCGTCGACCGTGTCGCCGCGCGGCTCGTCGCCCCGTGGCTCTACGCGGCCGTGATCTTCCCGATCTGTGCGCTGACGCTCGTCGCCTGGGTGCGCCTGGTCGCCGACCGTCGGCGTCGTCCGGGCGATCCGCCCCCAACGCCTGCCTCATGGCGCCGCGCGGGCGCGGCCGGGGTCATCAGCCTCGGCGCATACAGTCTCGTGCTGTTCGCCTACACGCTCGCGCCGCTGTCCGCAGTCGCGCCGCTGCGGGAGAGCGCGGTCGTCATCGCGTCTGCCTGGGGCGCGATCCGGATGGGCGAGGCCGCCGGCCTCTCGGAGCGGGCGCGCCGGATCGGCGGCGCGTGTCTCGTCCTCATCGGTGCGGTGCTCCTGGCCCTCGAGGGCTGATCGGGCCGATCGCGGGGATCAGCCCGGCTGCCGCTCGGCCCTGTTCCGCGCCGCGAAGATCGGCCGCGTCCCGTAGCGCGAGTTGACGAGCGCGATGCCGCCGATGACGAGACCCGTCCCGAGCAGCGTGGTGGCCGCGATGGGCTCGTGGAGGACGAGCGCCCCGAGTGCGATCCCGTACACCGGCAGGAGGTAGGCGACGAGCGACGTCCGCGTCGCGCCCCACCGCCCGAGGATCCGGAAGAACACGAGGTACGCGAGTCCCGAGCCGAGCAGCCCGAGCCAGACGACGGCGAGGATCGACTCGGGAACGAACGACACCGCCAGCGGCCGCTCGAAGACGAACGCCAGCACCGTCACGATGACCAGCGCGAAGCCCACCTGGAACACGGCGGG
>VBHW01000122.1 GCA_005881055.1 Chloroflexota bacterium | reverse complement strand
GTCTCCGCGGACCCGGCAACGCCACCGGCCTGTGAGCATGCGCCCTGGTCGAACGTGTCACGCCAGCTCCGGTAGTAGTCATCCGAGAACACGCCCGGCTTCAGGCGGACGATGGATGCCACGGCCAGGTCGCCGCTCAAGTGGTCGGCCGCGACGGCGACCGCCAGCCCGGCCAGGTCGGCCGCGTGTGAAGCGTCCGCAGCATCATGAGCTTCAGTCTCAGGATCCTCGATGAGGCCGAGACCGTCGACGGTTTGAGGTAGCCGGATCAGCAGCGACGGGTCGATGGCGACCGCCGCCCCCGACGAACCGGCCGCAGACGTCGCCGGCGCGCTCCCATTGGCCGGCGTGCCGATGACGGGTGGCGGCAACGAACCGGCGGTTCCCGACGGGGGCACGAACGGCGTCGGCGACGGAGCAGGGGGCCGGGTGCCGACGGCAAGCGCGGCGCCGATCGCCACACCGATCGCGACGAAGATGCCGAGTGTCGCCGCCGGACGGATGCGCGGTCCACGCCCCTGGCCCCGCGACGGTGGTGGGCCCGCCCGTGCCACTAGCCGGAGATCCGCTCCGGATAGGCGTCTGGGCGGACGAAGGCCGACTCGTAGAACTGGAGCGGGTTGCCCTCCGGGTCCCAGAAGAAGCAGAACTGGCCCCAGGCCGTCCGGACCACGTCCTCATGGCGCACCGCGGCCGACGTCAGGCGACGCATCGCCAGCTCGAGGTTGTCGACGATGACCTCCGGGACGACCCCGCCGCTCCGGAAGTCCTTCGGCTCGGTGCTGGCGACCCCGCCCGCGATGAGGGCGAGGCTCGTGCCCTGGGTAGCGTCGAAGCGCACGAACTTCGGTGTCCGGTAGAGCAGGCGCAGGCCAATCACGTCGCGGTAGAAGCGGAGCTCGCTCTCGATGTCCTCGACGAAGATGAGGGCCCCGCGGACTTTCGACACGCTGCCGAGCGCCTGGATCGACGCCATCCGGAACCTCCCTCCGTGTGCCTGCTCGCCGCAGGGCGGACCTTACCAGCCGAGCACGCACCCTGCCCGACCGCGCGTGCCTCAGAGCTCGCGGCGGAGGACCGGGAAGCGGTCGTCGTCGACGGCGAGGCTGAACCCGACAGCGCGCCAGAAGGCCGGGGTGGCCGCACTCGTGGAATCCGGGTCCGACGACGCCTCGGGATAGACCTCGACGGCGGCGAACCCTCGCTCCGCCAGGTCGTCGCAGACCGCCTCGACGAGGGTCCCCGCTCGACCCTCATGGCGTGCCGCCGCGGTCGTCGCGATGCAGGTGATGACGGCCGGCAGGGGCGCATCGGGCAGCTGCCGATAGAGCTCGCGGACGCGGGCGGCCCGCGGGTAGGCGGACAGCGGTCCGAACTGCGTGTACGCCACCGGCTCGTCGTCGACGAGGAGGACCTTCGCGTAGCTGCCGAAGACGCTCCGCCCGCGGGCGAGGAGGGCCAGCTTGCGCGGTGCGTCGGGCGCCAGCGTCGGCCGCTGCGGACGGGCCGGGGCGAACGGGTTGTCGGCGAGCGCGTCATCGGCCGAGGCAAACGGGTTGACCGCTTGGCCGCCCGACGTCGGAGCGAACGGGTTGAAGGCCGCGTCGCCGCTCGGTTCACCGAACGGGTTCGCGGGGCGGGCCGGCGATGCCGACCCGGGGCCTGCGGCAGCGTCCGCCGGCGAGCCCTGTGCCTTCGCGCGCTTCGAGCCGCGCTCGGCGTCCTCCCAGTAGTCGCACGTCCGATGATCGAATGCGGGGTTCGCGCACGGCGGTACGAGCCTGAACGACGCCTCGTCCTCGACGTCGACGATGCGGACGGTCGCCATGCAAAGATTCTAGGACGGGCCGGTCGACGGCTGTGCGAGGTCGACGAGCGCTCCGTCATGGACGAGCGCGAATGCGGCGGCGAGGTCCATCGCCGGCTCGCGGTCCCCATCGAGGTGGGTGACCACCCGGCGGACCCGCGCATGGGCGTCGCGGACTCCCGCCCCGGGCGCGGCGCCCGGCACGAGCCCGAGACGGAAGTCGAGGGCCTGGGCGGCCGTCAGCAGCTCGATCGCGACGATCCGCTCGACGTTCTCGAGCACAGCGCGGGCGTGGCGCGCGGCGATCGAGCCCATCGACACGTGGTCCTCCTGGTTCGCCGACGTCGGGATCGTGTCCGCCGACGCGGGATGGACGAGCACCTTGTTCTCCGAGGCGAGGGCCGCGGCCGTGTACTGGAGGATCATCAAGCCCGAATTCGTCCCGGGATGCTCGGTGAGGAAGGCCGGCAGGCCGCCGTTGAGCCGGGCGTCGACGAGGAGCGCGACCCGCCTCTCCGAGATCGACCCCAGCTCGGCGATCGCGATCTTCGCGAAGTCGAGGGCGAGCGCCACCGGCTCGCCGTGGAAGTTGCCGCCGCTGATGACGAGGCCGCCACCGGTCGCGACCGTGCCGGGATCCACGACACCACCCGGGAACACGAGGGGGTTGTCCGTCGCGGAGTTGAGCTCGATGTCGAGCACCCGATGGAGGTGGTCGAGGGCGTCGCGCACCGCGCCGTGCACCTGTGGGACGCAGCGCAACGAGTACGGATCCTGGACCTTGTGGCTCGCGCCGTGGTGGCTCGCCTGGAGCGTCGAGTCGCGCAGGAGGTGGCGGAGCTCTCCGGCCACCGCGACCTGGCCGGGATGCGGACGGGCCAGCTGGTACGGCGCGGCGAACGCCACGTCCGTGCCGAGCAACGCCTCCACGCTCATCGCCGCCGCGACGCTCGCCGTCCGCGCGAGCCGGAGCGCGTCGGCCAGGACGAGGGCCCCGACCGCGCTCATCATCTGGGTCCCGTTGAGGAGCGCGAGGCCCTCCTTCGCCTCGAGGACGAGGGGCTCGATGCCCGCTTCCTTGAGGGCGATGAGCGCCGGCAGCCGCTGCCCCCCGAACTCGACCTCGCCGCGGCCGATGATCGGCAGCGCGAGGTGCGCGAGGGGAGCCAGGTCGCCGGAAGCGCCCACGGAGCCCTGCTCCGGCACGATCGGGTGGATGCCGGCATCGAGGAACGCGAGGAGGCGGTCGACGACGGCGGGCCGGCACCCGGAGTGACCGAGGGCGAGCGTGTTCGCGCGGAGCACGAGCATCGCGCGGACGACCTCGCGCGGGAACGCCGGACCGACGCCGGCGGCGTGGCTCATGAGGAGGTTCTCCTGGAGCCGACCGCTCTCCGCCGGCTCGATGGTCGTGCTCGCCAGGTCCCCGAACCCTGTCGTGACTCCGTAGACGACCGCGCCTTCCGCGACGAGGCGCTCGATGACCTCGCGGGCCTCTTGCATGCGCGCCCGCGCTGCCACGTCGAGCGTCGCGCGCGCGCCGCTCCGCGCGACGGACTCGACCTCGGCGATCGTGAGCCCGGCGCCGGTCAGGACGATCGCGCCGCCTGTCTCCGCGGCCGCGGGCCGATCCGGCCGGAACTGCGGCTCGCTCACCGGGGCTCGCTCACCGGGGCAGGATAGCCCGCGTACCCCTCGGGTATGCTGCCGGCCGTGCTCGCGTTCATCGACCAGATCGTCATCCCGTTCCTCAACGGGCTGTACGGCGCGGTGGGCTACCTCGGGGTCTTCATCGCGATGACGATCGAGTCCGCGATGATCCCGCTGCCGTCCGAGCTCATCCTCCCGTACGCGGGATTCCTCGTCTCCGACCCGGCGAAGCTCGAGCCGCTCACCCACGGCCCGTGGTCCTTCTGGGCGGTCGTCGTCGTCGGGACGATCGGCAACACGACCGGGTCGCTCATCGCGTACGCGATCGGCGCCTGGGGCGGCCGGCCGTTCCTCGAGCGCTGGGGCCGCTACCTCCTCATCCGCCACCACGACCTCGATCTCGCCGAACGGTTCTTCGATCGGTACGGATCCGCGACGGCGTTCGTGAGCCGTCTCCTGCCCGTCGTCCGGACGTTCATCAGCTTCCCGGCCGGCGTCGCACGCATGCCGCTCGGCCGATTCGTGGCGTACTCCACGGCCGGAGCCTTCCTGTGGTCGACCGCCCTGGTCTACGCCGGCGTCCAGCTCGGCGCGCACTGGGAGGACATCCGCCACCTGCTCCAGCCGTTCGACCTCGCGATCGTCATCGCCGTCGTCGCGGCCGTGCTGTTGTTCGTCTGGTGGCGCCTCGGCCATCCAGGCTGGCGCCGCGCCTGACCGGCTGCGGCGTGCTCACGCGGGCACCCGGTTCAGCCCCGCGCAGCCTCTTCCGGCGTGGGTGCCGAGCGGAAAAGCCGGTACAGGATGAGGTCATAGACGATCTTCAGGCCGCCCGCGAGGTAGAACGGCACGGCGGCGAGGGGCGCTGACCCCAGGAGCGGGGCGGCGATGATCGGCGACACCGCCGCTCCCGTCGTCCGGGCGATGCCGGTCACGCCCGCAGCGGCCGAGCGTTCGTCCGGGTCGACGACGGACATCGTGTAGCTCTGGCGAGTCGGGACGTCCATCTGGCTGATGCTGAAGCGCGCGAGCAGGACGACGACCGCGAGCGGGAGCGACGGCATGAGCGGGACGAGGATGAGCAGGACGTTCGATGGCAGGTGCGTGAACACCATCGTGTTGATGAGCCCAAAGCGGGCGGCGAGGCGGGCCGCAGACAGCGCGCTGATCGCCGCGAGGATGTTCGCGCCGAAGAAGATCGCCCCGAGCACGGCCGGCTCGACGCCCCAGCGGAGGTGGAACCAGTACGCGACGAGGCTCTGGGTGATGAGCCCGCCGGCGAACGCGTCGAGGCTGAACAGCGCCGACAGCCGCAGGACGACACGGCGTGATCGGTGGAGCCCGAGCCGCGTCTGGGGCGCCGTGGCGTCCGATCGTGCGACCTCCACGGTCGGACTCAGTCGCGTGAACGTCGCGGCGAGCAGGAGCCCGATCGCGGCATAGCCGACAACGATCGCCCGGTAGCTGACGACGGGCGTCGCCCCGGACGCCTGGAGCACCTGGGCGATGCCTCCGGCTGACAGGGCCCCGAACGCGGTCGCCACTGACCCGACGAGGTTGTACCAGGCGAAGACGTGCGTCCGTTGGCCCGTCGGGATCGCCTGCGTGAGCGAGGCCTGCTCCACGGCCAGGAACGGCCCGACCTCGTTGCCCGACGGCGAGATGACGCCGACGGTCGCCGCGAGCAGCAGGAGGAACGGCTCCCGCGTCGCCGTGAAGGCGATCCCCGCGCCGGCCATGAGCAATGCCCCGAGCGCGAGGACGCGCCGCCTCCCGATGCGGTCCGCATGCGTGGTGAGCCAGAGGCTGATCAGCGT
>VBHW01000121.1 GCA_005881055.1 Chloroflexota bacterium | reverse complement strand
CGACCGCGAGGATGGGCCGGCCGTTGTGGTTCAATGAGCCGGCCGAGCGTGGAGGGCGACGGGAAGCCGCCGAGGGTCACGTCAACCACGCCGAGCCTCCGTGTCGCGGAGGCCGCGCGCCGCCCGGCCGCACACCCGAGGTTCACCTCATGGGCATCACGACCGCACCCGGCATGACCGCCGAGGAGATCGTCCGGCTATCGCGTCAGCACACGTTCTTCTCCTGGTCCGTCCAGGGCGCCGTCGACCCGATCCCGATCGACCACGCGGAGGGCGTCTACCTCTACACGCCCGACGGGAAGCGGATCCTCGACTTCAACAGCCAGCTCATGTCCGTGAACATCGGTCACGGCAACCGGCGCGTCGTCGATGCGATCACCGAGCAGGCACTCAAGCTCCAGTACGTCCAGCCGGCCTTCGTGACGGAGCCCCGGGCGCGGCTGGGCCAGAAGCTCGCGGAGATCCTGCCGGGCGACATGGACAAGGTGTTCTTCACGCTCGGTGGCGCCGAGGCGATCGAGAACGCGATCAAGATCGCGCGCCACTACACCGGGCGCCACAAGGTCCTCGCCCGGTATCGCGCGTACCACGGCGCGACGATGGGCGCGATGACCCTCACCGGCGATCCTCGGCGCTGGGCGAACGAGCCCGGTCTCGTCGGCGTCGTCCGCTACCCGGACACGCATCGCTGGGGCGAGAAGGAGCCCCGGCCGGTCGAGGAGAGCCTGCGCGGCCTCGAGGACGTCATCGTGTACGAGGGACCGCACACGATCGCGGCCGTGTTCCTCGAGACGATCGTCGGCACGAACGGGATCCTCATCCCGCCCGACGGCTACATCCGCGGCGTCCGCGATCTCTGCGACAAGTACGGCATCCTCATGGTCGCCGACGAGGTGATGGCCGGCTTCGGGCGGACGGGGCGCTGGTTCGCGATCGACCACTGGGACGTCACGCCGGACCTCATGACGATGGCGAAGGGCCTGACGAGCTCGTATCTGCCGCTCGGGGCCGTCGCGATGCGCCATCACATCGCCGAGAAGTTCGACTCGATGATGTACTTCGGCGGCCTGACGTACAGCAGCCACCCCGTCAGCCTGGCGGCCGCCCTCGCCACGATCGAGGTGTACGAGGACGAGCGCCTCATCGAGAACGCCGCCCGGCTCGGTCCGGTCATGCGCCGCCACCACGAGGCGCTCTTTGCGCGCCACCCGAGCGTCGGCGCGCATCGCAACCTCGGCCTCTTCGGCATCCTCGACCTCGTGCGCAGTCGTGACCCGTTCGTGCCGATGACGCCGTTCAACGGGACGAGCGACGAGATGAAGGCGATCGGGGCGTTCTTCCGGGACGCCGGGCTGTACACGATGATCGCGAACAACTCGATCCACACGAACCCGCCGCTGTCGATCACCGAGGAGCAGCTCGACGAGGGCTTCGCGATCATCGATCGCGCCCTCGACATCGCCGACCGGGGAGTCGCGGGCGCCTGAGCGGATGACGGTCGCGAGCCCGATCATCGGGGCAGGACGCCCCGTAGCCGCACCGACGATCCGCGGGACCGTGAGCCGCCGTCGCCGGGCGGCCGGTGCGGTCGTCCTGCTCGGCCTCGTCGTCCTCGTCTGGGAGGGCGCCAAGTGGCTTGGCGGCGATCCGTGGCGGATCCACGGCACCGTCCTCGGGATCCGCGTCGACTACGAGCACTTCCCGGCGTTCAACTGGCGGATTGCGGACGACCTCTCGCTGCCGCACGTCTGGGACGTCATCCGGGCGTTCGTCGATCCGGCACAGCGCAACGGCCCCCCGCTCGGGCTCATCCTGGCCGGCCAGGCGCTGTTCACGTTCCGCGAGGCGCTCACCGGCTTCGCCTTCGGAGGCCTGCTCGGGCTCGGGCTGGGCATCCTCTTCGTCCACTCCCGGCTCGCGGAGCGGGCGCTCGTCCCCTACGTCGTCGCCTCGCAGACGATCCCGATCCTCGCGATCTCGCCGATCATCGTCGTCGCGACGCAGGCCGGCTGGCTGTCCGTCGCCATCATCTCCGCCTACCTGACGTTCTTCCCGGTGACGATCGGGGCGCTGCGCGGGCTGCGCGCCGCCGACCCGCGCGCGTTCGAGCTCCTGCGCTCGTACGCGGCGTCCGGGCGCCAGGTCCTCCGCCAGCTCCGGCTGCCCGCCTCGGTGCCGTATCTCTTCGCGGCGTTCCGCATCGCCGCCGCCGCGTCGGTCATCGGCGCGATCATCGGCGAGCTGCCGTCCGGGATCTCCGACGGCCTCGGAAGCGCGATCCTCAATTACAACCAGTACTACATCCTCGGCCCCGAGAAGCTGTGGGCGACGATCATCGCCTGCTCGTTCGTCGGCATCGCGTTCGTCGGCCTCGTCCGGCTCGCAGAGAGCCTGCTGACGCGCGGCCGCTACCGGCCGGTCGATCGATGAACGCCGCCGCAGGCTCCGCCTCCCCGCATGTCGTCGAGACGCATGGCGTCGGCAAGGTCTTCGAGACCGGCGATGCCGCGGTCACCGCCCTCGACGGGATCGACCTGACGATCCGGTCCGGCGAGTTCGTCTCCCTCATCGGCCCGTCGGGATGCGGCAAGTCGACCCTCCTGCGGATCATCGGCGACCTCACGGATCCATCTGGCGGGGAGCTGCGCGTCAACGGGAAGAGCGCTCGCCAGGCCCGCCTCGACCGCGACTACGGGATGGTCTTCCAGGCGCCCGTGCTCATGGACTGGCGGAACGTCGCCTCGAACATCGAGCTGCCGCTCGAGGTCATGGGCTTCCCGCGCGAGGACCGGGCGCGCCGGTCGGCGGCCCTGGTGAAGCTCGTCGAGCTCGAGGGGTTCGAGGGCAAGCACCCCTGGCAGCTATCCGGCGGGATGCAGCAGCGGGTGGCGATCGCCCGCGCGCTCGCGTTCGACCCGAAGCTCCTCCTCATGGACGAGCCGTTCGGCGCGCTCGACGAGATGACCCGCGAGCGGATGAACCTCGAGGTCATGCGCATCTGGCGGGAGACGGGCACGACGATTGTGTTCGTGACGCATTCGATCCCGGAGGCGGTCTTCCTCTCCACGCGGGTCGTCGTGATGTCCGCCCGGCCGGGGCGCATCTCGCGCGTCGTCGACGTCGACCTGCCCCAGCCGCGGACGGTCGACACCCGCGAGGAGCCCCGCTACTTCTCGCTCGTCACCACCGTCCGCGAGGCGCTCCGGGCGCACCTCGTCGACACCGAGCCGCTCGACGACCTCGGCGACGCGCGGATCCGGGCCGAGGGCATCTCATGACGAGGAGCTCGCCCCTGTCGAGCTGGCTGCCGGCCCTACTCCTCGCGGTCGTCGTGCTCGCCCTGTGGGAGGGCGCCTCGATCGTCCTCGGGCTCCAGACGTTCCTTCTGCCGCGCCCATCGCTCATCGTCGGCAAGCTCGTCGAGCTGTGGCCATCGACCCTCGCCCGGGGGATCGCGTTCACGGCGAGCGAGGCGCTCGTCGGCCTCGTCACAGGCGTCGCCTGCGGCACGCTCGTCGGGCTCGCCACGGCGCGCTGGCGGACCGCGCGCGAGACGCTCGTCCCCATCGGCATCGGCGCGAGCACGGTCCCGATCATCGCGTTCGCGCCGATCACGATCAACTGGTTCGGGCCGGAGAGCATGCTCCCGCGGGTCATCATCGTTGCGGTCATGGTGTTCTTCCCGACGATGGTGAACACGATCCGCGGCCTCACCCAGGTCGAGCCGGCGGCCCTCGAGCTCATGAGCTCGTACGCGGCGACCGATCGGCAGACCCTCATGAAGCTCCGGGTCCCGAACGCGCTGCCATTCTGGTTCACCGCGCTCCGGATCGCGATGACGCTCAGCGTGATCGGCGCGGTCGTCGGCGAGTTCTTCGGCGGCCCGCTCTACTCGCTCGGCATCTACATCACGAACCAGACCGGGGTCTCGGACTACGCGAGCGCGTGGGCGGCGATCGTCCTCGCCTGCTTCCTCGGCATCGCCTTCTACTTCGCGGCGATCCTGCTCGAGCGCCTGCTCGTGCCGTGGTACGCCGCGCGCGAGGCCGCCCGGTGACCGAGAGCCGCCCGATGACCACGAGCCGCCCGGTGACCGAGAGCCGCCCGGGCGCGCCCGTCGGATCGACTCGCCCGAACACCGCCGGTTGGCCTACCATTCGGCCGGCGCAGGAGCTTGCTCGGCCCGATCCGGGTGCGGGTCGCCGAGCGCCGTGGAGGAGGAACGCACGCATGTCCATCTCGCGCAAGGCGGTCGCGCTCGGCGCGATCGTCGCGATCGCGGCGGCCGCCTGCAGCGGTGCCGGCTCGACCGCCACCAAGGTCAAGTTCCAGCTCCAGTGGGTGGCCCAGGCGCAGTTCGCCGGCTATTACGCCGCGCTCGACCAGGGCTACTACAAGGACGAGGGCCTCGACGTCTCGCTGCTGCTCGGCGGCCCGCAGGTCGACAACGTGAACGCAGTCGCGTCGGGCACCGCGGACATCGGGACCGCGTGGCTCCCGAAGATGCTCCAGTCGCGGGAGAACGGTACCGACCTCGTCTCGATCGCGCAGGTCTTCCAGCGGTCGGGCACCCGGATGGCATCGTTCAAGGACAAGAATATCGTCGCCCCGAAGGACTTCGACGGGAAGAAGATCGGGAGCTGGCTCCTCGGCAACGAGCCGGAGCTCTATGTCGGGCCTGCTCAAGGGCGATCTCGATGTCGCACAGGCGATGATCTACAACGAGTACGCCCAGGTCCTCGAGGCGAAAAACCCGAAGACCGGCCAGCTCTACCAGGCGTCGGACCTCAACCTCCTCGACTTCAACGACCCGTCGGTCGGCACGGCCATGCTCCAGGACCAGATCTTCGCGAAGGACTCCTGGCTCAAGCAGGGCAACAACGCCGACGTCGCGACGAAGTTCCTCAAGGCCTCGTTCAAGGGCTGGATCTACTGCCGGGACAACCCGCAGAAGTGCGTCGACATCGTCCTGAAGAACGGGTCGCAGCTCGGGGCGAGCCACCAGGCCTGGCAGATGAACGAGATCAACGGGCTCATCTGGCCGTCACCGAACGGCGTCGGCCTGCTCGACAAGGCACTGTGGGACCAGA
>VBHW01000120.1 GCA_005881055.1 Chloroflexota bacterium | reverse complement strand
GCGGGCGTCCCGGCTCTCCGGGAGCGGGTCGACGCGGCCTGCCGGACGGTCGGTCGGGACCCCGCCGCGATCGAGCGGACCGTCGCGGTGCTCGTGCAGCTGCCGGGTGGCACTGGTCGCGATCACGGGGAGACCGCCAACGAGCCGGCACCGGTTGGAGGCTCGGCCGGGGAGATCGCCGAGGTCCTGCGCGGGTTCGCCGACGAGGGGATCGGGGAAGTCCAGCTCGTCGTCGACCCGATCAACGCCACGTCGATCGAGGCCCTCGCGCCGGTCC
>VBHW01000119.1 GCA_005881055.1 Chloroflexota bacterium | reverse complement strand
CTGCCTGGGACGAAGGCGGTCCGGGTGGGTGCAGGACCATCGGGTCGGCTGCACGCTCACCCTCGGGTGCTAGCATCCCGCCGATGCGAAGCCACTCGCGGACGCCGGGGAAGACCCGCGAACGTGCCGAGCACGCTGCGCCGCGCGCGGCGGGCCTGACGACGCTGCCCGAGGCCGGGGTCACCCGTCGATGACGGAGCCCGCCACGGTCGTGCGCGCCCTCTGGCTCCGTGCCGCCCTGCTCGCTGCGATCCTCGTTGCGCTCGTGGCTGCATGCGGGGGAAATTCGAGCCCGACGCCGTCGACCACCGCGCCGCCTACATCCACCTCCACCGTCGATCGCCACCTCAGCGGCAACGTCGACGCGAACCGGCTCTTCCAGATCCTCTCGGGCGCGGGGCTGCCGGTGAACCAGGAGAGCGTCACGGCCGGCCCGAACGGGGATCCCACGACGATCCTGTTCCTCAAGGACGGCTTCCAGGCCCTGTCGATCGAGCAGTACAGCGGTCCCAAGGCGGTGTCAGACGCGGGCTTCACGACCGGCTCGAAGCTCGTGAAGGGCGACTCACCCTACACGTTCTGGGCGGTCAACCTCGTGATCCGCCTCGGGCCTCGCATACCGAACGCCCTGCCGGCGGGTCCGACGCTGGACCTCCAGAACGAGGCTGCTCGGGTCGTGGCGGCGATCGATCCGTACATCGGGCCCCTCCAGCAGCGCTCCATCGCACCGGTGACGCTGCCGAGCACGCCCGAGCCCGCCAAGCCGAGTCCATCGCCGAGCGCCAAGAGCCCCGCGCCGTCTGCCTCGAAGCGCTGACGCTCCGGCCCCGATCGGGCCTGCGAACTCCGTTCTACCGGTCGTTCCGTGCCACGCAATTCGTTGGCGCGGAATGACGATTCTGCTAGTCTCGTGGCGCGCTTCTCCCACGGCGTGGCGCGAGGAGGTCGCATGGCACAGTCCCGGAGCAGGCTTGCCGCGTCGCGGGCGAGCGACGAGATCTCGACGCTCGACAAGCGGATCATCGAGCACCTCCAGCAGGACGGCCGCCGGCCGTTCACGCAGATCGCCGCGGAGCTCGGCGTCAGCGAGGCCGCGGTGCGGGCCCGGACGAACCGGCTCGTCCAGCGCGGGATCCTCCAGATCGTCGGCGTCACCGACCCGCTCAAGCTCGGCTTCCACCAGCAGGCGATGATCGGGATCCGCTGCGAGCGAGACCGCCTCATGGAGGTCGCCGACGCCGTCGCCCAGTTCCCAGAAGTCGACTACGTCGTGATCACAGCGGGGACCTACGACCTCCTCATCGAGACGGTCTGCGAGGACAACAACGCGCTCCTCACGTTCCTCACCGAGCGGCTCAGACGGATCGAGGGCGTGCGCGAGACGGAGACGTTCGTCTACCTGCGCATGGTCAAACAGACCTACCAGTGGGGGACTCGCTGACCGCCTGCCGCGTGAGTTGGCGCGCGAGATTGCGGTGCGTCCAGGCGACAGGGGTGGCCGCAGCCTCGGCTAAGATGCGGTGACGGGGGGAAGGTTCCCCCGGGAATCGGGATCCTCAGGTGCCACTGCCAGTCGAGCCCCTCCTCGTTCTCTTGGTCGCGGCCGTCGTGGTCAACCTGGGCCTGATGGCTCTCGTCGCCGCGCCGACGCTGCGCGGCCGGCCCTCACCGTTCTCGATCCGTGACGGGAATCCCGACGCGGCCGCCGAGGCGGACGCTACCGCCGGCAACCGGCTCGCTGACGGAACCGTGCCGGGACCCGACGAGATCTCCGTGGACGGCGTCCCGACCGAGGCCTACGACCGCGTCGTCCGGATCGTCAGCTTCGTGTTCATCCTGTCGTCGTCGGCGATCGTCGCGGTAACCGGCCTGTGGTCCTCGACGCAGCCTGCGGTCCTCGCGCTGCTTGCCGTCGCGGGGCTCTTCGTGCTCGCGATCCACGACATCCTGCCGCCGCGCCTCCTGGGAACGGCGCGCTTCATCGCCGAGGGCTCCGTCGCGATCACGCTCGCGACGCTCCTCGTGGCGTTGACCGGCCAGGAGCGGAGCCCGTTCTTCTTCCTGTTCCCGCTCGTCGTCGCGGGCGCCGCGCTCGTGGTGAGCCCGAGGGTCACGGTCGTCCTCGCGACGGCTTCCACGATCGGCTACCCCGCCGCCGTCGGCGTTCGCCCGTCGGGCCAGCTCCTCGAGCCGTCTGCGATCACGAGCGTGGCGATCAACGTCACGGCGCTCGTCCTCCTCGCCTACGTCGCGACCGTCATCGCGCGCGAGCAGCGCCGCTCGCGCGAGGCCGCGATCCGCCTCTCAACCGTCGACTCGCTCACGGGCCTGTACAACCGGTCGTTCTTCTTCACGGCGATCGAGCGCGAGATCCAGCGTTCGGCGCGCACCGGACGTGGCTTCTGCCTGCTCATGATGGACCTCGACGGGCTCAAGGCGATCAACGATCGATACGGCCACTTCCATGGCGACCAGGCGCTGCGGGCCGTCGGCGAGACGATCCGGGCCGGTGTCCGCCGGATCGACACGGCCGCTCGCTACGGCGGCGACGAGTTCGTCGTGGTCCTGCCCGAGACCGATCCGACCGGGGCATTCGTCCTGGCCGAGAAGATCCGCCAGGGCGTCTCGAACCGCTCGCTCGAGGGCATCGACCCGTCGATCCGCAGCTCGCTGTCGATCGGCGTGGTCGCGTACCCCCACGACGGCACGACGGTCGACGATCTCATGATCACGGCCGACCAGGCGATGTACGCGTCGAAGCGCCAGGGAAAGAACCGCGTGGCGGGCTACAGCGGCCCGGGCGGCGAGGCGGGCGGCGAGGCGGGCGCGGAGACCCGCGAAGCGGGACCGGTGGCCGGCAAGCGTGGGGGTGGCAAGCGCGATCGGGGCGGTGAGCCGAAGCGCGGTGGCGGCGATCGGCCGGGCGTCGGGGATCGACCCAGCGTCGGCGTCATGGCCCTGCCCGAGGACGAGCACGAGTCGGTGTAGCATCGCCCGGTGAGCGGCTTCTCGACGCGCGCGATCCGGGCGGCCACGCAGGCTCCGCGGGTCGACCAGCGACCCAATTCCGTACCGATCTACCAGTCCGTGACGTTCAGCTCTGCCGACGCGGACGAGCTCGGCGAGGTCCTGACCGACAAGCGATCCGGGTACGCCTACGCGCGGATCGGCAACCCTACCGACGAATCCCTCGCGGCTGCGATCGCCGAGCTCCATGGTGCCGAGGCCGGGTTCGTGTTCGCGAGCGGCATGGCCGCGATCCACGCGAGCCTCCTGTCGCTCGTGCGGGCCGGCGACCGGATCGTCTGCACCCAGGCGGTCTACGGCTCGACCCGCTCGCTCCTCGTCAATGTCCTCGGCGGCCTCGGAGTCAGGACCACCTTCGTCGACCCGACCGACATCGAGGCGATCGAGGCAGCCCTCGAGGCGGAGCCGACCCGTGTCCTCTACGTCGAGACGATCTCCAACCCGACGATCGTCGTGTCCGACCTGGCCGTCCTGGCCGGGCTCGCCCACCGGCACGGCGCGCTCCTCGTCGTCGACAACACGTTCGCCTCCGCGTACCTCTGCCGCCCGATCGAGCTCGGCGCCGACCTCGTCGTCGAATCCGCGACGAAGTACATCGGTGGCCATTCGGACGTCCTCGCCGGCGTCACCGTCGGGAGCCGCGAGCGGATCGCTCGCGTCAGGGCGATCCAGACCGACACGGGCGCATCGCTGGCGCCTCTCGCCGCGTTCCTCGTCCTGCGCGGGCTGACGACACTCGCCATCCGGATGCAGCGGCACGCGGCCACGGCCGCCTCGCTCGCCGGCTGGCTCGAGGGCAGGCCCGGTGTCGCTCGAGTCTTCCACCCGTCCCTCGCCAGCCACCCTCAGGCCGAGACGGCCCGGCGGCAGCTGCGGCTCGGCGGCGGCATGTTCGCCTTCGAGCTGACGGGCGGCCGGGAGGCCGGCCGCGCCTTCATCGACGCGCTGACGATTCCCGAACGAACCGCCTCGCTCGGGAGCATCCACACGATCGTGGTCCACCCGCCCTCGACGACCCATCGGCAGCTGTCGGACGGGGACCTCGCCGCGGCGGGGATCGCGCCTGGCCTGCTCCGCTGCTCGGTTGGGCTCGAGGATCTGGACGACCTCGTGGCTGACTTCGGGCACGCGCTCGATGCCGCTGGTGCGGTCACGCCGCCGCTCGGCGGCGAACGCGTCGCCGCGCCTCCCACCCCGGCGCCAGCGGGGACGACCGCGGCAGTCCGCGGCTAGGAGTCGGATCATCGCGACGGCGGCGGTCGACCTCGCGCGCCCCGCCGGCTCGGCCGGGCTCAATGCGCTCGCGCGTCTCGGCCGCGCGCTCTGGCGGCTGTGCACCGCGGTCGAGTTCGCGGTGCTCCAGATCATCGTGCTCGGGGTCATGGCGACGGTGGGCTTCGTCGTCCGCCAGCTGCCGGGCTTCGCGCTCCGTGCCGGCCCGGGGAGCACCGACTACCTGACCGAGATGGGCAAGATCCACGATCGCTACGACGCGGTCTTCGGCACCGCCGTCGTCGATCTCCTCGAGCGCGCCCAGGTATTCCAGGTCTTCAGCTCGACGTGGTTCAGCGGCGCGCTCGTCCTCCTCCTCATCTCGATCGTCATCTGCACGCTCGACCGGACGCCCCGCCTGTGGCGACAGTCGCGCGACGTCCGCGTCGCCCAGCCCGACCCGTATTACGACCCGCGGCTGCCCGATCGGGCGGCCCTCCGCGGCATCGACGCCGCGGCGCTCGCCGCGGTCTTCCGCCGGCACCGCTTCCGGGTGCGCGAGGAGACCGGCCGCGACGGGGTCCGTTACGTCTACGGCGATCGCCACCAGTACACGAAGATGGCGACGCTGTTCACGCACACCGGCCTCGTCCTGTTCCTCGTGGCGGCCGCCGTCACGAGCCGATTCGGGGTCGAGGAGGGGCTCGTCGTCGCGGGGGGCGAGTCGGTCACGGTGCAGCCGATCGGGACGCCCGGCCTCCTCGTCCTCCGGAGCTACGGATTCCAGGCGCCCGGGCTCGATACGGGCCAGCCCACGGACTTCACGACCGACCTCGCGGTCTACCGGGACGGCGAGTTGCTCGCCCGTAAGGTCATCCGCGTCAACGATCCGCTGGCCGTGGCGGGATTCTCGTTCCACGAGAACGGCTTCCGGCCCGCGCCGATCCTGAAGATCCATGACGCCTCAGGGGCGCTCCTGTGGGATGGGCCGGTCGCGATGACCGATGCCGTCGACGGATCGCCCTATGTCGAGATGGGCGTCCCGGGGCGGGACCTCGGGCTGCGGATGCTGCTCCGGCGGACGTCGGAGGGCGTCGACGCACTGTTCGTCCAGCCATACCGGGCGATCGGCACGAACCCCGACGGCTCGGTCGCGACCCAGGACTTCTTCCCGATGGCCCTCGCGATCGGCGATCTCGCTCGCTCGCCGGATGCCGGCATCAGCGTCGAGCTCGGCGGCATCGAGGGCGCGACGATCCTCATCGCGAAG
>VBHW01000132.1 GCA_005881055.1 Chloroflexota bacterium | reverse complement strand
GGCGGTGCGAGGCACGACGGCAGGGCCTCCGGCGTCAAATCGTCTGCCCGAGGGTGCCGCTGACGGTCGGTCGCCCGCTACCGGCCGAAGGTCCTAGCGGCGGCCTCCGTCCGGTGTCGCGCCACTCGGGCCGTCACCTTCGGCCAGCGCGGCCGCGAGCTGCTCGACGTGCTCCTCCAGATGGCTCACGACGAACCGCTCGATCGCCTCGGTCACCGTGACCTCCCCGCGGGTGGGGTGGAGACCACGGCGCGCCGCCTGGACCTCGGTGAGCTGGGGCAGGCGTCGTTCGTACCGAGCGATGTCGGAGTCGATCCGGTCGAACAGCTCCCCTATGGGCAGCGTCCGGTCCCGCTCGATCGTGGCGATCCGCAGCTGGTCGGTTGCCGTTCGTCCGAACGGAGCCGGCTCGACCGGCGCGTCGAGGACGCGTTCCGCCTCTCCGAGCCAGAACGGGAGCATCTCCGCGACGTGGGCGAGCACCTCCGGCGGGCCCCAGTGCGCCTCGGGCTCCGTGCCGAATCGCTCGGCG
The DNA here is from genome assembly GCA_005881055.1 of Chloroflexota bacterium. Classification (GTDB taxonomy): domain Bacteria; phylum Chloroflexota; class Limnocylindria; order Limnocylindrales; family CSP1-4; genus C-114. The sequence goes on along the minus strand of VBHW01000132.1, from coordinate 8,192 downwards.
AGTGGCCACGGCGCGCCGGCCTCGACCGCCGGGCGGAGGCCGTCGAGACGCCCGTGCGCGGACCGGAGCCGCTCGAGCAACCCTTCGAGCGCTGCGTCCCCGGTCCGAGTTTCGGCCACGCTGCCTCCTCGTCCGAGCCGTGCTTGACGGCCCGGGGCTGCCTTCCATACTTGGCGCAACTGACGCGTGCGGCCAGTGTCGCACCGTCGTCCCGCCGCCGCGCCCATCCCGGTCGATCGGGCGCAACCAACGGAGGAGCGTCGATGACGCAGACCATCCGATCGGTCGGCAAAGGTGCCGCAAACCAGTCCGGCGCGGTCGTCAACAAGGATGCCTACGCCGAGGCGCAGGACTTCCTTCCGATCAACGGCCTCGACCACGTCGAGTTCTGGGTCGGCAATGCCAGGCAGGCTTCCAACTACTACCGGGCGCTGTGGGGCTTCACCCCGGTCGCGTACGCCGGGCTCGAGACCGGCATTCGGGACCGCTCGAGCTACGTCCTGCGGCAACACGACATCACGCTCGTCGTGACCGCACCCCTGACCCCGGACGGCGAGATCGCCGAGCACGTCCGGTTCCACGGCGACGGCGTGCACGACATCGCGTTCGCGGTCGACGACGTCCGATCGGCGTGGCGCGAGACGACCAGCCGCGGAGCCCAGTCGTACCTCGAGTACGCGGAGGCCGGCTCCGACGAAGACGGCACGCTCCGGCGGAGCGCGGTTCACACGTACGGTGAGGTCATCCACTCGTTCATCGACCGCTCCGACTACCGGGGCGTCTTCGCGCCGGGCTTTCGCAAGGTGAAGAAGCCGGCCCGCGCCGCGCAGGGGATGGATCTCCTCGAGATCGACCACTGCGTCGGCAACGTCGAGCTCGGCGAGATGAACAAGTTCGTCGACTTCTACCGCGACGTCTTCGGGTTCAGCCAGCTCATCCACTACGACGACAAGGTCATCCATACCGAGTATTCGGCGCTCATGTCGAAGGTCATGACGAACGGCAACGGGCGCATCAAGTTCCCGATCAACGAGCCGGCGACGGGGCGCAAGAAGAGCCAGATCCAGGAGTACCTCGACTGGTACAAGACGCCCGGCTGCCAGCACATCGCGCTGCGGACCGAGGACATCGTCCGCACGGTCCGGACGCTCCGCGAGAACGGCGTCGAGTTCCTGGGTCTTCCGCACGAGTACTACGCGACGCTCGCCGATCGCGTTGGCGACGTGGGGGTCCCGATGGAGACGCTCGAGGAGCTCGGCATCGAGGCCGACCGGGACGAGGAGGGCTACCTCCTGCAGATCTTCACCCGGCCGGTGCAGGACCGCCCGACGTTCTTCTTCGAGATCATCGAGCGGCACGGTTCGCGCGGCTTCGGAGTCGGCAACTTCAAGGCGCTCTTCGAGGCGATCGAGCGCGAGCAGGCGCTCCGCGGCAACCTCTAGCGGATGAGGTCCGTCGCCGATCTCGTCGAGGAGGCGGCGCTCCGCCGGCTCGTCGGGCCCGAGCCGTATGCCGACGGGCTGCGGCTGGCCGACGCGGGCGCCGTCCGGCTCGTCGAGTTCACGCCGCTGACCGTGGTCGCCAAGGTGGCTGACGGCACGCCGGCACCGCGCGTCGAGCTCGCCTCGAAAGACGGTGAGCTGGCCTGGCGGTGCGAGTGCGACGAGGGCATCACCGGGCTCGGCTGTCGGCATCTCGCCGCGGCCGGCATCGAGACCTGGCGCAGCGCCCCGGCCCGGCGTCCCTGAGCCGGGCGCCTCGTGAGGATCGCCCACGTTCGAGAGCGGCACGGTCCGGCCGGGGCTCCGTGGCGGCTCGCTGCCGCGCTGGCTGAGGGCTCGACATGGCTCGACCTGGAGGTCGCTCGGCGGCAAATGGTGGGCCGCGACCCCGGTCGGGCGCACAACAGCCCGCTCTTCCGCAAGCCCGTGACGACCCTCGATGATCATCTCAGCGCAGGGCTCCGCGTGGCCCACCTCGCCGAGATCGTCGAGGCGTACCCCACGGCTGGCGAGGACGACGACGCGGTCCTCGACGCCGAGGACCTGGCGTTCGGGCCGCCGATCCTCCGGCCGCCCTCCCTGCGCGACTTCTATGGCTTCGAGCGCCATGTCGCGAAGATGTGGCAGCGTCGCGGCGCGGAGGTCCCCGAGGCGTGGTACCGGCTGCCGATCTTCTACTTCGGCAACGTCTCGGAGATCCGCGGACCCGCCGAGCCCGTGTGGCCCCCCCGCGGCTCCTCGGAGCTCGACTTCGAGCTCGAGGTGGGCGCGATCGTCGACACACCCGGTCGCGACCTCGCGCCGGAGCGGGCCGAGGAGGTCATCGGCGGGTACTGCATCCTCAACGACTGGTCGGCGCGCGACCTCCAGCGCGACGAGACGACCGTCCGGCTCGGCCCGGCGAAGGGCAAGGACTTCGCGACCTCGATCGGGCCGTGGCTCGTGACGCCGGACGAGCTGGCCGACGCCCGCGAGCCCGGTACCACGGGACCAGACCTCGAGATGACGGCGGACGTGAACGGCCAGGCGATCAGCCGGGGCACCTGGTCCTCGGCGCACTTCTCGTTCGGCCAGATGCTCGCTCGCGCGTCGGCCGACGCGCGCCTCCGGCCGGGCGACCTCGTCGGCAGCGGGACGGTGGGGACCGGCTGTCTCCTCGAGGTCCGCGAGGAGACCCTCGGGCGCTACCTCGAGCCGGGCGACGAGGTGACGCTCCGGATCGAGCGCCTCGGCGAGCTGGGGACACCGATCGTGGCGCGCCCGACGTGATACGTTCGGCGTCGTGACGACCCAGCAGGCTTCGGACGTGGCGCGCATCCCGGTCCCGCGCCTGCCGGCCGGGCTCGAGACGCCGTGCCTCGTCGTCGATCTCGACATCGTGGAGCGCAACGCGCGGCGGCTGCAGGAGGAGCTCAACCGACGGGGCGTCAGCCTCCGGCCGCACGTCAAGACCCACAAGAGCGTCGCCCTCGCGCGGGTCCAGCTCGACGCCGGCGCGGCGGGCCTGACCGTCGGGACGCTCGGTGAGGCGGAGGTCATGGCCGAGGCGGGCCTCGACGACCTGTTCCTCGCCTACCCGGTCTGGGCCGAGGGACCCCGGGCGGCACGGCTCCGCGCGCTCCACGAGAAGGTCGGCCTGCGGGTCGGCGTCGATTCCGTCGCCGGGGCTGAGCGGCTGGCGGCCGCCACGGCCGGCAGTGGCGGTCCCTTGCGTGTCCTCGTCGAGGTCGACCCGGGCCTGCACCGAACCGGCGTCGCGGGCCCCCAAGAGGCCGTCGAGGTGGCAACGGCCGCCATGCGCGTCGGGCTCGACGTCCGCGGCGTGTTCAGCCACGGTGGGCACAGCTACGCCGCGCCGCACCTGGGCGCTACCGCCGGCGCCGAGGAGGCACGAGCGCTGGGCGCGGCCGCCGACGCCATCCGCGACGCGGGCATCGGCGTCGACGTCGTCAGCGCCGGATCGACCCCGACCGCGCTCGGGGCGGCGATCGGCCCGGTGAACGAGATCCGCGCAGGGACCTACCTGCTCGGCGACTACCAGCAGGTTGTCCTCGGCGCGATCCCGCCGGATGGGATCGCGCTCCACGTCGCCGCCACGATCGTCAGCACGGCGGTGCCCGGCCAGGTCGTCCTCGACACAGGCGCCAAGACGCTCACGAAGGATCGCGCGCCGTACGTCGAGGGATACGGCCACATCCCCGCCTACCCGGAGGCGATCCTCGATCGCGTGAACGACTACCACGGCATGGTGCGGATCCCGGCGGGGACGCCCGCGCCTCGCCTCGGGGAGATCGTCGCCGTCGCCCCGAACCACGTGTGCCCGGTCGTGGACCTGTTCGACACGTTCGTCGCGGCCCGCGGCGGCGAGGTCCTCGGACGATGGCCGGTCGACGCGCGCGGGAGATCCGGCTGATGTACTACGTCCGCCGCGGCGAGGTGCCGCAGCAGCGGCACACGCAGCTCCGGGGGGCCGACGGCCGGCTGTACGCGGAGGAGCTCTTCGGGGTCGAGGGCTTCACCGGGCGCAGCTCCCTCCTCTACCACGTCGTGCCGCCGACGCAGACGCATCACATCGAGCCCGTGCGCGACCTGCGCCTCGAGCCGGCCGACGACGGTGTCCACCGCCACCGGCTCGTGAAGACGCTCGCGCTACCGCCGCACGGCGACGTCACGACCGGCCGCATCGCGCTCTTCTACAACGGCGACGTGATCATGGGCGTCGTGCGCCCGGCCGAGGCCATGGCGCCGGGAACGTTCTATCGCAACGGCGTGGCCGACGAGATGCTCTACGTCCACGAGGGGCGCGGGGTGTGCGACACCGTCTTCGGGCCGCTGCCCTACGGGCCCGGCGACTATCTCGTGCTGCCGATCGGGACGACCTGGCGGCTCGACCCGGAACCAGGGTCCGACCAGCGGATGCTGTGGCTCGAATGCCCGTCGGAGCTGGAGCCGCCGAAGCGGTATCGCAACGACTACGGCCAGCTGCTCGAGCACTCGCCGTACTCGCAGCGAGACATCCACGCCCCGGACGAGGTCCCGCCACGTGTCGAGGAGGGAGAGTTCGTCATCCACGTCCGGACCGCGGACCGGATCACGGCCTATCACTATCGCCATCACCCGTTCGACCTCGTCGGCTGGGATGGGTACCTCTGGCCGTTCCGGTTCAACATCGGCGACTTCCAGCCGATCACGGGCCGGGTCCACCAGCCGCCGCCCGTCCACCAGACGTTCCAGGCTCGGAACTTCGTCGTCTGCTCGTTCGTCCCGACTCGAACATCAACAGCGACGAGGTCATCTACTACGTCGCGGGGAACTTCATGAGCCGGCGCGGGGTCGAGATCGCGTCGTTCACGGATCACCCCGCCGGCATCCCGCACGGCCCGCACCCCGGCACGGTCGAGGCGTCGATCGGGAAGGAGGGGACCGAGGAGCTGGCGGTCATGGTCGACACCTTCAACCCGCTCAGGCTCACGCGTCAGGCCGCCGAGCTCGACGACCCCGCGTATCCCTACTCCTGGCTGCCCGCCGAGGACCACGCGCGGGAAGCCTCGGAGCTCGCGGCCCGCGGCCCGGAGGCGTTCCCCGACTGAGCCTCCGCTGGCTCAGCCTCATCCCGGGCTGAACGGCGGCCCGCCCTCAGCCCGATCGCTCGATGGTCGCGTGCCAGGCCCGCGCGCCGTCGTCGTGCAGTCGCGTCGCGAATCGTGCGTCGTCGATCGAGGCCACCGTCCAGCCGTCGGCGAACGCCGCCCGGATCTCCGCCTGGCTTACCCGACGCGGCCCGCCGCCCCACGGCTCACGGTCCGAGAAGCACAGGAGTTGGACGATGCCCCGCGGCTCGACGACTTCCCTGAGAGAGGCGACGTAGCGGGCCCGATCCGGGTCGTCGAACGTGTGGAAGAGCCCGCAGTCGAGCACCGAGGCGAAGGCTCGCCCCAGCTCCGCGAGCGCCAGCGCGTCGCCGGCCACGAACTCGACGTCGAGCGACTTTGAGACAGCCTTCTCCCGCGCCCGATCGATGGCGAGCCGGGCGCCGTCGAGGCCGACCACGTCCAGTCCCAGCCCCGCCAGGTACAGGGCGTTCTCGCCGGTGCCGCAGCCCGCGTCGAGGACCGGCGATCGGAACCCGCCGGCGCTCGCGATCGTGACGACGACCGGCTGCGGGCGGCCGATGTCCCACGGCGGCGGCGACCCGCGATAGGCGCTCTCCCAGCCGGCGAACCTGTCGCTCACGATCGGCGACTCCCTACTCGTCGGCGAGGCGCAGGCTCGGCATGTCGGCGGACGCCCGAGCCTGCGCGAGCAGCACGCCGCCGATGATCATGACGCCGCCGACGAGCTGGACCGGCTGCAGCCGTTCGCCGAGGAGGAGCGCGGCGAGCGCGACGGTGTAGATCGGCTCGATCGTGCTGACGAGCGCCGCCTGGGCGGCACCGATCCGCCGGGCGCCCGCGTAGAACCCCTGGACCGCCACGAACGTCGAGATGACGCCGATGCCGATGAGGCCGAACCAGGCCCCGGCGGGGATCCGGTCCGGCGCGACCGGGCTGCCCGTGACCATGGAAATGACGCCGTATGTCGCTGCCGTGGCCGTGAGCATGATCGCCCCGACGGCCGCCGCGTCGGCCCCGCCGCCGGCCTCGTGGCCCACTCCCTCGCGCCGCTCCCCGGACAGCCGCGCGACGAGGACGATCCACAGCGCGTAGATCACGGGTGACGCCGAGATGAGGAGGATCCCGGCCGCCGGCGGTACGGCGCTCGGGTCGATGCCGCCGACCGCGAGGGCCACGCCGAGCAGCGCCAGGCCGAGGGCGAGCCATGCCCGCGTGCCCTCGAGCCTCCGCCCGAACCGGAACGTCAGGACGGCGACGATCGCCGGGTAGACGTAGACGATGAGCGCCGCGAGCGAGACGGGCACGCTCTCGAGGCCCGCGTAGTACGTCCCCGAGTTCCCGGTGTACAGGACCCCGAGCCCCACCGCGATCGCGATCCCCCGGCGGTCGATCGTCGCCAGGGCGGCCCGGCGACCCGGGACGAGCAGCAGCCACGCCCAGGCGAGCGCGGCACCGAGTGCGAACCGCCACGTCGAGAGGGTCACCCAGCCGACGCCCGTCGCGTAGACGGGTTTCGCGAACAGGGCGCCGGAGCCGAACGCGCACGCGGACACGAGCACGAGGGCGAGACCGAACGCCCGCTGGCGATCCATCGCGGGAGCCTAGCAGCGCGCGTTGGGTCGGGCGACGGACCCGGCGACGAGCGTGCCGACGCGGCTGGCGAACGCATTGGATGCTCGTATGCCGGCCGCTCTGGCACGATCGGCTGGCTGGCCCGTTTCGCGTGGCGGACCTACACTTGGATCGTGACCGAAGCCGCCATTTCGAGGGCCGTCGCCGAGCGCGTCCCCACGCTCCTCGACGAACCGATCAAGGTGCTCCGGCGCCGGGATCCGGTCCGCGTGACGCCGGGCACGAGCCTCGCGGCGTGCCTCATCGCGATCCAGGGGACCGGCACCGGCGACAGCGTGGTCGTGGCCGATCCCGACGGCCGCCTGCGCGGGGTCCTGACCGAGCGCGACATCGTCGCGCGACTGGTCGGCACGGACGAGGACCTGTCGCGACCGGTCGAGGCCCTCATGAACGCGCAGCCCCGGGTCCTTCACTTCGATGACCCGATCCGCGATGCGATCGCACTCATGGAGACCGGCCGCTTCCGGAACGTGCCGATCGTCGACGACGATGGCTTCGTCCAGGGGATCGTCCGCCCGCAGGACGTCATGCGCTACCTCGCCGAGGCCTTCCCCGAGGAGGTCCTCAACCTGCCGCCGCGACCCCACCAGCAGATGAGGGAGTCCGAAGGGGCGTGACGACCGTCGAGCGCGACATCCCGACACAGGAGCTCGAGCGCGTCACGATCCGCTTCGCCGGCGACTCCGGCGACGGCATGCAGCTGACCGGCACGCAGTTCACGCGGACCGCCGCTGTCTTCGGCAACGACGTCAGCACCCTGCCGGACTTCCCGGCCGAGATCCGCGCGCCGGCCGGGTCGCTACCGGGTGTCAGCGGCTTCCAGATCAGCTTCAGCAGCCAGGACATCCATACCCCGGGCGACGAGCCGGACGTGCTCGTGGCGATGAACCCCGCAGCGCTGAAGGCGAACCTCGTCGACCTGCCGCCGGGCGGCGCCCTCATCGTCAACGAGGACGCATTCACGTCGGTCAACCTCAACAAGGTCGGCTACGCCGCGAACCCGCTGACCGACGGCTCGCTCAAGCCGTACACGGTCTTCCCGATCCCGATCTCGACCCTCAACGCCCGCGCGCTCGAGGGCCTCGAGATGACGAACAAGCAGGTCGACCTGACGAAGAACTTCTTCGCGCTCGGGCTCATGTTCTGGCTGTACGAGCGGAGCATGGAGCCGACGATCCGCTGGATCGACGACAAGTTCAAGGCGAAGCCCGTCATCGCCGAGGCGAACGCGCGAGCCCTGAAGGCGGGCTACGCCTTCGGCGAGACGACCGAGATGTTCCACACCCACTACCGGGTGGCGCCCGCCCATCTCGCGCCCGGGACCTACCGGAACATCACCGGCAACGAGGCGACCGCGCTCGGCTTCGTCGCGGCGAGCCAGAAGGCCGGGCGGCCGATCTTCTACGGCAGCTATCCGATCACGCCGGCGTCGGACATCCTCCAC
>VBHW01000131.1 GCA_005881055.1 Chloroflexota bacterium | reverse complement strand
GTTCGCGAATGTCCCACGGGCCATGACCTCGTGGTGGCCACGCCGGGCGCCGTAGGAGTTGAAGTCGAGCGGGGCCACGCCATGGGCCTGCAGCCACTGCCCGGCGGGCGACGCCGGTGCGATCGAGCCGGCCGGCGAGATGTGGTCGGTCGTCACCGAATCGCCGAGGACGACGAGGGCGCGCGCGTCGACGATGTCGTCGAGCGGCGCCGGAGCGGCGGCGAGCCCATCGAAGAACGGCGGTTGGGCGATGTACGTCGAGCCGGCGTCCCAGGCGTAGCGATCGCCGGCCGGGATGGGCAGCGCCCGCCAGCGGTCGTCCCCGTCGAAGACCGTCGCGTACGTCCGGCGAAAGAGCTCGGGATCGATGGCGGTGTCGATCACCTCGCGGACCTCGTCCATCGAGGGCCACAGGTCGGCGAGCATGACCGGCCGGCCGTCGCGATCGCGACCGAGCGGCTCGGTCGTGAGGTCGACGTCGACACGACCGGCGAGCGCGAACGCGACGACGAGCGGCGGCGACGCAAGGTACGAGGCGCGGGCGAGGGGATGGATCCGCCCCTCGAAGTTCCTGTTGCCCGAGAGGACCGCCGTGACGACGAGGTCGTTCTCCTCGACCGCGCGCGCGATCGGCTCGTCGAGCGGGCCCGAGTTGCCGATGCATGTCGTGCAGCCGTACCCGGCGAGCGCGAAGCCGAGCGCCTCGAGCGGCTCCATGAGCCCGGCCGCCTCGAGGTAGCCCGTGACGGCCTTCGAGCCCGGCGCGAGCGACGTCTTGACCGTCGGTTGCACGCGCATGCCGCGAGCGACGGCGTTCCTGGCGAGGAGGCCGGCGCCGACCATGACGGTCGGGTTCGAGGTGTTCGTGCATGACGTGATCGCCGCGATCGCCACGGACCCCGTCTGGATCGTCGCCTCCTGGTCGTCGACGACGACCCGCACCGGGCGGTAGTCCCGCCGATCGACTACTGGCTCGCGGGGCGGCGGACTCCCCGGCAGGGCGGTGGTCGGCGGGTCCGCATCGAGGCGGAGGCCCGGCGCGCTGAACGACGTCGGGTCGCTCGCCGGGAACGACTCTGCGGAGGCCTCGTCGACCGTGCCCTGGACGGGCGTCGGCTCGCCGGCCGCGAGCTCGGCGACGGGCCCCTCCAGCCCGTCCGGGAAGTTCGACCGGAAGTTCGCTCGGAGGTCCTGCAGCGGCACGCGGTCCTGTGGCCGGCGCGGTCCCGCGACCGACGGGATGACCGTGGCGAGGTCGAGCTCGAGGAGCGCGTCGAAGTCGGGACCCGGCCCCGGCTCGCGCCAGAGCCCCTGGGACTTCGCATACCGCTCCACGAGGTCGATGCGCTCGGCGGTGCGGCCGGTCAGTCGCAGGTAGGCGAGCGTCTCGTCGTCGATCGGGAACAGCGTGGCGGTCGCCCCGAACTCGGGGCTCATGTTGGCGATCGTCGCGCGGTCCGCCAGCGACAGCCCGGCGAGCCCGTCCCCGGCGAACTCGACGAACGCGCCGACGACCCCGTAGCGCCGGAGCATCTCGGTGACGACGAGGACGAGGTCGGTCGCCGTCGATCCGCGCGGCAGCTCGCCCGTCAGGCGGACGCCGACGATCCGGGGCATCGGCTGGTAGAGCGGCTGGCCGAGGAGCACCGCCTCCGCCTCGATGCCGCCGACGCCGTAGCCCAGGACGCCGAGGCCGTTGATCATCGTCGTGTGCGAGTCCGTCCCGACGAGCGTGTCCGGGAACGCGACGCCGTCCCGGTCCGCCACGACCGTCGCGAGGTACTCGAGGTTCACCTGGTGGACGATGCCCGTCCCGGGCGGCACGACCCGCAGGTCGCGGAAGCCGGTCTGGGCCCAGCGCAGGAGCTGGTAGCGCTCCCCGTTGCGCTCGTACTCGCGGGCGACGTTGAAGAGGAACGCGGCGGGCGTCCCGTACATGTCCACCTGGACCGAGTGGTCGATGACGAGGTCCGCCGGCACGAGTGGGTTCACCCGGGCGGGGTCGCCGCCGAGATCGGCCATCGCGTCGCGCATCGTCGCGAGGTCCACAATGGCCGGCACGCCGGTGAAGTCCTGGAGGATGACCCGGGCCGGCATGAACGGGATCTCGGCCTCGCCGGGCTGCTCCGGCCGCCACGTTCTCGAGGAGGATCTTGAGCGTCATCGGGGCCCGCGCGAGGTCGACGGTCCGACCGTCGAGGGCCGCCAGCGCGTACAGGTCGGGCAGCCCGGCGCCCATCGTCCGTCGGGCGCCGAATGGGTCGCTGGCTGCCAACCGGTGCTTCCTCGCTGTGACTACACTCGTCGCGTGAAAGAGTACCGCGCGGTGCGGGAACCGCGCCCCGGCGCTCATTCGGGAGGGCACGAGCCAAGGGGCCGTTCGGCGCGATGAGGGCCTGGGACGGTCGCTCGGAGCGGCGGCCGCGAGGGCCGTCGGCCGGGCATGTCGACGACGCGGATCTCGAGGAGGTCCGGGCGGCCGGGATCGACCTCGATCCGAGGACGCCGGGCGAGCGTCTCCGGCCGGGCTCTGGCGGCGACGTGGCGCCGGCCACGGAAGCCGGCACCGTCACGGACGTGGACCACGCGCCGGACGGGGACCACGCGCCGGACGGGGACCACGCGCCGGGCACCGCCCAGGACCATGCCCACCCGCACAGCCACTCGGCGCCCGGGGAGCCGCCGCTCATCGGGATCGTCGGGGCGGGGGCCGTCGGAAGCGCGCTCGGGCTCGCGCTGAGCCGCGCCGGCTGGCCGGTCACGGCCGTCGCGAGTCGCGACAAGGGCCGCCGCGAGCGCTTCCGCTCCCTCGTCCCCGGGACGCGCGCCTTCGCCGAGGCGAACGCGCTTCTCGACGAGGTCGAGCTCGTCGTGCTCGCCGTCCCCGACGACGCGATCGCCCAGGTCGCCGGGGGCCTCCACATGTACGGCGGCCAGGCGATGGTCCACACGAGCGGCCTGCTCGGCGCCGAGGTCCTCATGGCGGCGATGGCGGCCGGCACGCAGATCGGCGCGTTTCATCCGCTCGTCGCGTTCGCCGACACGGAACGGGCGGTCGAGGCGCTCAAGGGCGCGACCGTCGCGATCGAGGGCGACCCGCAGCTCGCCGACCTCCTCGCCCGGATGGCCGAAGCGATCGGCGCGGTGCCGGTCCGTCTCGCGCCCGGCTCCAAGACCGCCTACCACGCCGCGGCCGTCCTCGCCGCCGGCGGAGTCGTCGCGCTCCTCGACGCGATCGCCGAGGTGGGACGCGTCGCCGGCCTCGACGAGGCCGGGTCACTCGCGGTCTACGGACCGCTCATCCGGCAGACGCTCGGCAATGCCTCGGCGATCGGCATCCGCAACGCCTTGACCGGGCCGATGACGCGCGGCGACGTCGGGACGCTCGAGGCCCACCTCGACGGACTCGCGCGGCTCGCCCCTGATGCGCTGGACGTCTATCTGGCGCTCGCGAGGCGCGAATTGGCGCTCGCCGAAGACCGTGGCGCGCTCGCACCGGAGGTCGCCGCGAGGCTGCGCGCGTCACTTGCAAACCGGTCCTGACACGATAGGATTGCCGCCATGCAGCACAGCATCGCCGCGAAGTACGCGGCCCGACCGGCGGCGCGCTTCGTCCGGCCATCTGCGCGCGTCCGCGAGCGCCGGCTCGGCCTCCGCGTGAACGGGTCCTTCCAGCCCGCGTCGGCCCGCGCGACGGTGCTGCAGCGGAATGACCTGCCGCCGCTCGTCCGGCTCCGCGCCGACTGGCGTGCCGTGCGACCCGCCCGATCCCTCAACGCCGGGCGAACCCATCCGGCAGCGTCGATGTCCTGGGCCAGGTTCGGTCGGTCGGGCGTGGGCCGCCGGTCCGGCGCCGCGTCGGCGCCGTGGCACGGCTGAGGACCGCCACCGCGACGTCGGCCGGGGGCATCGTCATCCGAGACCAGGGGGGCGTCCCCGAGTTCGTTGCCGGCAAGCGGCGACGCGATCGCGACGTCACCACCTGGACCCTCCCGAAGGGAACGCCCAAGCGCGGCGAGACGACCGAGCAGACCGCGCTGCGGGAGGTCGCCGAGGAGACCGGTCTCGAGGTCCACATCACCGCGCCCTTCGACTCGATCCACTACACGTTCGTCCAGCGCGGCACGCGTATCCACAAGACCGTCCATTACTTCCTCATGGAGCCGGTCGGCGGCGATCTCGCCGGCCATGACCAGGAGTTCGAGGACGTCGCCTGGGTCGCGATGGACGACGCTCCCGGCCTCCTGACGTTCGAGACGGAGCGCGCGCTCGTCGCCCGGGCCGCCGAGCGGGTCCGCTCCGGAACCGCCGGGCACGAGGTGAGGGATGGGGCGTTCGCGGGATCGTCGTCCGCGTCGGCCACGTCGTCCGCGTCGTCTGCGTCGCTCGCGGAGGGTCAATCGTGACAGACGTCCTGGAGACGCCGGCCCACGTCACGCCGCTGCTCGACCGCCACCGGGCGCTCGGCGCGAAGATCATCGAGTTCGGGGGCTGGCTCATGCCCCTCCAGTACTCGGGCATCGTCGCGGAGCATCGGGCCGTACGCGAGCACGCCGGCCTGTTCGACCTCTCGCACATGGGCGAGCTCTTCGTCGAGGGTCCCCAGGCGGGCGAGGCACTCGCCGCGGCCCTCGTCAGCGACCCGCCGGCGCTCGCCGTCGGGCGGGCCCACTACTCGATGATCTGTGCGCCGGACGGCGGGATCCTCGACGACCTCATCGTCTACCGGCTCGCCGACGAGCGGTTCCTCGTCGTGGCGAACGCGGCGAACGCGCAGATCGTCAGCGACGCCCTGACGGAACGCTTGGCCGGCTACCGCGCGGTGCTGGACGACCGGTCGCTCGCAACCGCCCTCTGCGCGGTCCAGGGCCCCGAATCGGCGGCGATCGTCGGCCCGATCACCGACCTCGACATCGGCGCGCTCCGCTACTACGCGATCGCGGAGGGGCACGTCGCCGGCATCCAGGCGCTCGTCGCACGGACCGGCTACACGGGCGAGGACGGCTTCGAGGTCTTCGTCGACACCGCCCGGGCGAGCGAGCTCTGGGATGTCCTGTCTGCCGCTGGCCAGAGCCGGGGGCTCGTCCCCGCCGGCCTCGGCGCGCGGGACACCCTCCGGCTCGAGGCCGGGATGCCGCTCTACGGCAACGAGCTGGACCGCTCGACGAACCCGTTCGAGGCGAACCTCGGCCGCGTCGTCAAGCTCGATAAGGCGGGTGACTTCGTCGGTCGTCCGGCCCTCGAGAAGGTCGCCGCGGACGGACCCGCCCGCCTGCTCAGCGGCCTCATCGTCCGTGGTCGCGGGATTGCCCGCCACGGCCATCCCGTCCTCGAGGACGGCCGCCGGATCGGGACGGTCACGAGCGGGACGCAGTCGCCGACCCTCGGCGTGCCGATCGCCATGGCGTACGTCGCGCCCGCCGCCGCGCGACCGGGTACGATGCTGGCCGTCGAGATCCGGGAGCAGCCGGTCGCGGCCGAGGTCGTGCCGCTGCCGTTCTACCGCCGGGCTCGCTGACCGATCGCCGCCCCGCGTCTCGAGACCGGCGACGGCGACCGGGGCCCGAGGCGCATGGCCCCGCGACGCATGGCCCGTGACCCATGGAGGTTGCCCGCGATGGTCCCGACGGATCTCCGGTACACGAAGGAACACGAGTGGGTCCGTCTGGATGGCGACCTCGCGACCGTGGGGATCACCGAATACGCCGCCCAGCAGCTCGGCGACGTCGTGTTCGTCGAGCTGCCGGACGTCGGCCGGGTGCTCGAGCAGTTCGGGGCGTTCGGGGTCGTCGAGTCGGTCAAGGCCGTGAGCGACCTGTTCGCGCCGGTGAGCGGGGAGGTGACCGAGGCGAACCCCTCGCTCGCCGGGCAGCCGGAGCTCGTCAACAGCGAGCCGTATGGGGCCGGCTGGATGGTCAAGGTCCGCCTCGCCGATGCGAGCCAGGTCGACGAGCTCCTCGACCCGGCCGCGTACGACGCGCTCATCGCCGCGGGCTGACGCGATGCCCTATGGCCCGCACACGGACGATGATCGCCGCCGGATGCTCGCGGCGATCGCGGTCCGGGACGTCGACGCGCTGTTCGCCGACATCCCCACGGAGCTTCGGGCGAGCCCGCTCCGGCTGCCCGATCCGGTGCCCGAGCTCGAGCTCGCGACTCGCCTCCAGGCCCTCGCCGCTCGCAACCGGACCGACCTCGCGTCGTTCCTCGGCGCCGGGGTCTACCGCCACTGGACGCCACCGGCCGTCGACCAGCTCCTCCTCCGCGGAGAGTGGTACACCGCCTATACGCCGTACCAGCCCGAGGTGAGCCAGGGCACGCTGCAGTCGATCTACGAGTACCAGTCGCTCATCGCCGAGCTGATGGCGCTCGACGTCGTCTCGGCCTCGCACTACGACGGAGCCGCCGCCACGGCCGAGGCGGCCCTCATGGCCTGCCGGGCGACCCACCGGACACGCGTCCTCGTCTCTGCCGGCGTCCATCGCCACTATCGGGAGACCCTCGCGACGTACTTCACCGGTGGCGGGCTCGTCGCCGACCCGATCCCGCTCGTCGCCGACGGCCCGGCTGCAGGCACGACCGACCTCGCCGCCCTCGAGCGGCTCATGTCCGATCCCGAGCATCCGGTCGCCGGGGTCGTCGCCGGGCAACCGAACGTCCTCGGGCTGCTCGAGCCGATGGCCGAGATCGGACGCGTCGCCCACGCGGCCGGGGCCCTGTTCGTGGCGGTCGTCGAGCCGGTGGGCCTCGCGGTCCTCGAGCCGCCGGGTGCCTACGGGGCGGACATCGCCGCGGGCGAGGGCCAGCCGCTCGGGATCCCGCCACAGTACGGCGGCCCGTACCTCGGCCTGCTCGCCTCGACCGATGCCCTCGTCCGCCAGATCCCGGGCCGGCTCGTCGGGATGACGACCGACGTCGAGGGCCAGCGGGCGTTCGTCATGACGCTCCGCGCACGCGAGCAGGACATCCGCCGCGAGCGTGCGGCGAGCAACATCTGCACGAACCAGGCGCTCCTCGCCCTGGCCGCGTCGATCTACCTCGCCGCGCTCGGGCCGCACGGGCTGCGCGACGTCGCGGCCGGCGGGGCCGCGCGTGCCGCGGAGCTCGAGGCGACGCTCGAGGCTGCCGGCGCGCCGCGCCTCCACCCCGGTCCGTACCTCAACGAGTTCGCGGTCCGCGTCCCGGACGCCGTGCGCGTCCATCGGCGGCTCCTCGATCGGGGCGTCCTCGCCGGGATCCCGCTCGCCGAGCTGGAGCCCGACGCCCCCGACCTCGCCGAGGGGCTGCTCGTCTGCGCGACCGAGGTGACGACCCCGGCCGAGATCGCCCGGTTCGGCGACGCCCTCGGGGCGGAGCTCGCGGCCGGACGGCCTACGGCGGCCCCGGCGCCCGCGGCGGTCGGAGCGGCTCGATGAGCGTCACCGGACCGAAGCTCCAGCCGACGCTGTTCGAGCGCTCGAGGCCGGGCCGTGGCGGCGGCAAGATCCCGCACCCGCCGAAGGACGCGCTCGATCGGATCCCGGAGACGCAACGCCGGACGAGCCCGGCGGCCCTGCCCGAGCTCAACGAGCCCGAGGTCGTCCGCCACTACGTCAACCTCTCGCAGCTCAACCACGCGATCGACACCGGCTTCTACCCGCTCGGCTCGTGCACGATGAAGTTCAACCCGAAGCTCAACGAGTGGGCGGCCCGCCTGGCCGGCTTCGCGACGCTCCATCCGGCCGCGCCCGACGAGCTCGCCCAGGGGACGCTGCAGCTGCTCTGGGAGCT
>VBHW01000100.1 GCA_005881055.1 Chloroflexota bacterium | reverse complement strand
AGGTCCGCGACCCAGGCGACCAGCAGGAACAGCGCCGCGTTGATGATGAACGACACGAGCCCGAGGGTCAGCACGGTGATCGGGAACGAGAGCACCTTGACGATCGGCTTGATGTACGAGTTCACGAGGGCGAAGACGAGGGCGATCGCGGCGATCTTCAGCCACTCGACGCCGACGGGGCCGATCTTCAGGTGGATGTCCGGGATGAGCTTAGCGGCGACGACGAGAGCGATGGCGTTGATGACGATCCGGATGGCCAGGTCCACCACGTGACGGTCCTCCAGGCGCGGCGTTCGGTCCGGCAGAGGGCGCCGGGCGATGACGCCCAGATGATCGCAGACGGTGTCGAGCCGGGAACGATCGATGTGTCCGGGCCGGTCACCGGCTAGGCTAGGCGCCGACATCGTCCGATCCACCCGTGCGCCCCGCACGGCGACCTGCCGCCCGCCGGGAGATCCACCGTGACCGCCACATCCAACGCCTTTGCGGACCGCGTCGCCACGTTCTTCGACGAGTACTTCCGCCTGGATCCGGTAAGTGCCAGCAGCATCGGCGACCACCGGTTCGACGATCGCTGGCCGGACATGACCGACGCCGGGCGGGCCGAGCGGCTCGCGTTCGCCGAGCGCTGGATCGCCGAGCTGCGCGGCCTCGACGTGTCCGTGCTCTCGGGCGACGAGCTCGCCGACCGGGACGTTCTCCTCCTCGAGCTCGACGCCGCCCGGTTCCGCGAGGAGGAGCTCGGCGAGGATCGCTGGGACCCGCTGAACTGGGTGTACCTCATGGGCGGCGGTTTCTTCCCGCTGCTCGCCCGGGAGTTCGCCCCCCTCGCGACTCGGCTCTCGAGCGCGACCGGGCGCATGGAGCGGCTGCCTGCGCTGCTCGACGCGGCGCGGTCGCAGATCGTCGGCCACGGCGACCGGCCGGTCTCGCGGTTCCATGCGGAGACGGCGCTCAAGCAGCTGCCCGGGATCGAGGAGCTCGTAGGGGAGGCGGTGACGGCGGGTGAGTCCGCGACGGACGACGCCGCAAGGGCCGATCCCGAGGTCGCGGCCCTCCTGCCGCGTCTCCACGCTGCGGCGGAAACGGCCAGGGCGGCCCTGTCGAGCTTCGGCGACCACCTCCGCGACACGGTCATTCCGGCGGCTCAGGGCGAGGGCCGCCTCGGGCCGGATCTCTTCGCGGCCAAGCTTCGCCACACGCTCCGCATCGACCTGACGCCGGACGAGGTGCTCGAGCGCGCCGAGCGCGAGTACGCCGCGGTTCGGTCCGAGATGATCCGCCTCGCGCGCCAGTCGTGGACGGTCTGGAAACCGGATCGGCCGTTGCCGACGGCCGCATCGGCCGGGAGCGAGGCGGCCGCCGAGACCGAGACCGTCCGGGCGGTCCTCGACGCGATCGCCGCTCAGCACCAGAAGCCGGAGGACCTCCTCGACTTCTGCCGCGCGGAGCTCGGGCGGATCGAGGCGTTCTGCCGCGAGCGGAACGTCCTCGGCATGGCCGACGAACCGCTCCAGATCATGTGGACGCCCGTATTCCTGCGGGCGTTCGGCGGAGCGATGCTCGACTCGCCGGGCCCGCTCGACAAGGCCGAGAAAGCGTTCTTCTGCGTCACACCGATCCCCGAGGACTGGACGCCCGAGCAGGTCGAGAGCTACCTCCGCGAGGATAACGACAGGATGCTCCGACTCCTCACGATCCACGAGGCGGTGCCCGGCCACTACCTCCAGGGCGTGCACGCGAACCGCTGCCCGTCATTGCCCCGCACGATCCTCTGGTCGGGCGTCTTCGCCGAGGGCTGGGCCGTCTACGTCACGCAGGTGATGATGGACCTGGGCTACGGGGCGGACGACAAGGGCCTCATGCTCAACCATTGGAAGTTCTACCTGCGCGCGTGCACGAACGCGATCATCGACGTGAAGATCCACGCCGGCTCGATGACCGAGGACGAGGCAGTCCAGCTCATGGTCGAGGGCGGCTTCCAGGAGGAGGCCGAGGCGCGCAACAAGTGGAACCGGGCGCGACTGTCGTCGACGCAGCTGTCGACGTACTTCATCGGCTCGGTCGCGTTCTGGGACATCGAGGTCGAGGCACGCCGCCGTGCGGCGGCGGCTTCGCGTGACCCGCGCGGCGCTTCAGCCGTGCCCACCCAGCGTGTCGTCGGCGGCCTCGGCGAGACGCCGGGCTTCGTCTACCGCGACCACCTCGAATCGGTCATGAGCCACGGCTCCCCGCCGATGCCGATCCTCCGCAGGTTGCTGTTCGACTGACGTCCGTCGCCCGGCCGAGGAGGCTCGGCGCTACTCCGGGGGCCGGCGTCGCTCCGGAACCGACCACCATTGCGCCCGGCGCAACGTCGGCGCGTCCAAGCCAGCGCAGGCGGTTCCGCGGCCTGGCGTCCGCGAGCCGCTGATGCGTTGGACGCATTGAACGGGGTCCAAGCGAATGCACGGGTCGCCGCCTGCGGTGGCGCCGCCATCTTCGATCACTGGACGTTGCGCCGGACGCATCGCTCCGTCAGGACGTGGCCTCAGCCTCGGCGCCCGCGTGACGGCGGAGTGCTCCTCGGTGTGATCGAGCCGCGCAGGCTGTCCACGCGGTAGTTGCTCGCTGGGCCCAGTGCGCGGAGCGCCTTCGCCACGTTGCTGGCCGTGCGCAGGGCTGCCGGAGTCGCGGTGTCCTCCTCTGCCAGGCGAACCGCCTCGACCGCCAGCGAGCTTCCGGCGAGCTCCGCCCACGCGTCGCCGTCGAACCACTCGGCGCCGTCCCATTCGTTGATCCGCAGGGCCTGGCGAGCCGCGGGCGCCTCGAGCCACGTGCGGGCGATGGCGGCGGCGGCCTTGGCAGCCGGTCGGCGGACCGCCGGCCAGCGCGGGAGCTCGAGGATCGCCCGGACGGCATCGACCGCCCGATCGGCCGTGGCGTCGTCGAAGCCCAGCCGGCGGTAGAGCGTCGCCACGACCGGCACGATCCGCCAGGCGTCGAAGCGCTCGCTGGCCAGGCGTCCGCGGTCGGCCACGTCCGGACCGCCGCCCAGGCCGCGGCCGGCGAGCCAGGCAAGGATGAAGGCCATCGTGGCGGGGTGGCGCGGCACTGCCGTCGAGCCGGAGCGGGCGAGCTCCACGGCTGCACGCGCGCCGGCGACGAGATCCGCCGCGAACTCCTCGATCGGCGTGACCGGCCCGGAGCGCGCGCCGTACTCGTGGGCCGCCTCCGCGAGCCAGCGCGCGTTCGCCTCGAGCGACGGGGCCGCATGTGCCGCCGAACCCGAGGCGGACGCCAGGGCGGCTTCGACGAGCGACCGCACGACGTCAGGTTCGAGGAGCCGCCAGAACGGCTCGCGGACCGGCTCGAGGACGAGCTCTGCCCGGGCCTCCTCGACCGACGCCACGCCGCGGCCGCCCAGCCGCTCGGCGAGTCGCCGCCAGGAGCCCTCGGCGTCATCACGAACATCACGCCAGTCGAGGAGCGCCCGGCACTCGTACGCCTGCAGCTCGACGCGCATGCCCCGCGACGCGAGCTCCGCGGCCGGCCAGAGGTGCTCGAGCCCGGACCGCATGTCGCGCGCCACCCAGAACATGTCCGGGTCCGCGCCGAGTTGGAGGCCGTCGGCCAGCGTCCGGCCGATGAGCGTCCGCTCGGACGAGTCGGGGACGCGCACCGAGTAGGCGACCGAGTCGCGGATCCACCCGCTCGTATCGCCGAACCTGTTGTGGTAGACGAGGAGCGAGCGCTCCCCGCGCGGGCCGATGTTCGAGTACGCGAACACGTCCTCGCGAACCGACCCGTCGTCTCCCCCGACGTCGTACAGGAGGAAGTCGCGCACCTCGGCGAACTGGGCGCGCCGGTGGAGCAGGGGCACGATGACCCGCCGGTGGTGGGCGTACAGGCCCTCGTTCACCTCCTCGACCATGCGCGCTCGACGGAACTCCATCCCGTACTTCTCGGTGAAGCCCTCGAACTGGCCGTGCCCGAACATCGGCAGCCCGGGCATCGTCGCCATGAGCGTCGCGACGCCGAAGTACTTGTCGCCCGTGCCGAACTGCTCGACCGCGGTCTTCTCGTCGGGGTTGTTCACGAAGTTCACGAACCGCTTGAGGATCTCGGGGTCGAACTCGAGCGTCTCGCGCATGACCTTCCGGTAGTCGGCGTTGCGTTCGTCCCGCAGCAGGTTCATGAACGCGCTGTTGTACACGCGGTGCATGCCGAGGGTCCGGACGAAGTAGCCCTCCATGAGCCAGAACGCCTCGGCGAGGAGGAGCGTGCCGGGCGCCTCGGCCGCGACCCGATCGACGACGTCGCGCCAGAACTCGGCGGGCATCGCGCGGTCGAAGTCGCGCTTCGACATCGCCTGCTCGGCGCGGGAGGGGATCGCGCCG
Source organism: Chloroflexota bacterium (assembly GCA_005881055.1). Classification (GTDB taxonomy): domain Bacteria; phylum Chloroflexota; class Limnocylindria; order Limnocylindrales; family CSP1-4; genus C-114. The sequence continues at coordinate 2,635 of VBHW01000100.1, read as the reverse complement.
CCGTGCCCGGGCAGCGGATGCCACAGGCGCTGGATGTGCCGCTTCGCGAGGACCATCGCCGCGTCGAATCGGATGACCGGGAACTGCCGGGCGACGTGCAGGATCGTCTGGATGACCGCCTCGCGAGTGTCTGCCCGCAGGTAGTCGAGCTGGGCCGTGTCGTTCCACGGGAAGCTCGTCCCGTCGTTGCCGTGGTAGACGTAGCGCTCCTCGCCGCTCCCGCGATCGACGCGCTTGAAGACCACGGCCGCGTCGGTCCCGTCCCAGTAGTGGTCCTCGAGCACGATCGCCACGCGATCGTCCGACGACAGGTCCGGGCCGTTGAACGTATACGCCGGGTACGGGCTGTACGGGAGCGACAGGAACCAGTCGGGGTGCTCGACGACCCACCGGGAATCGATCCCCATGTGGTTCGGGACCATGTCGCTCGCGAGCCGGATGCCCCGCCGCCACGCCCTGTCGCGCAGGTTGGCGTGGGCCGCCGTCCCGCCCAGGTCATCGGCGATCGCGTAGTCGTATAGCGAATACGCGGAGGCCTCGGCCCACGGCGGCGCTTGATCTCGCGTGAGGCCTCGCTGCGCTCCCAGAGGCCGATCAGCCACAGCCCGGTGATCCCGAGGGACGCCAGGCGGTCGAGCTCCTCGTCCGGGATCGCGTCGAGGGTCCGGATGTCGCGCCCGAACGATCGCGAGAGCTGGTCGAGCCAGACGTACGTGCTCTTCGCGATGAGGACGAGCCTGGGCATCCACTCGACGTCCTGGCTGAAGCGCTCAGGCTCCGCGTCTGGGCCGATGCCCTCCTCGACTCCGATCCCGACGAGCGCCCCGAACCCATCACCCCCGCCCCCACCACCGAACCGCAGGTGGAGCGCGCGCTCCTCCTCGGCGATGACATCGAGGCCGACCTGCAGGCGCCGCAGCAGCTCCGCGGCCTCATCCCCGAGCAGGTCGACCCAGTTCTCGCGGATGTAGCGGAGCTGGCCCGCAAGGGAGGTCGGTGACGCGAGGGCGGGCGCCCGGAGCAGGTCCACGAGCGATTGCCCCTCGGGACCGAAGCCCGGGGCAGAATCGAAATGCGAGTCGAGGCCCTCGACGAGCCGTGGGTAGGGCGGCGCCTCCGCCGCGACCGGCCGGTCGTCGACGAGATCGCGGAGCGGCCCGACCGCGGGATTCGCGTTGTCGAGCCACGTGACGAGGAGGTCGCGCAGGGCCGCTTCACGGGCCGTTGCCCCATCCACGGCATCGGCCGGCGAGCGCTGGCCGCTGAGGATGTCCTCCGGAGGGAAGGCGGCGATCGATGCCGCGAGGGTGCTCCCGACGGGGCGTTCGCCGAGGTGCCGTCGCAGGGCACGCTCCGCTGACCCGAAGGCGGTCGCGTCGACCTGGCGCTCGTACGCGTTGATGAGCGCCGACTGGAGGTCGTCGAGGAGGCCGAGCGCGGCAAGGTCGCCGGCATGGACGGCGGACGCCGGGTCGCGCAGGAGGTTGAAGCGATGGGCGACGGCGCGCGCGGTCGGGATGTCCGAGAGCTGGCTCCGGCCGTCGGCCCGGACGAGATCGGCGAGGTCGATCCGGTCGCGAGCCTCCCTCGCGATGCGCGAGCCCGTGACGCGTGGCGGCGCGGACCTCACCATGGCCGCAGCGCCGGGTCAGGGGCCGCGGCCCGACTCATCCCGACGAGGCGACGGTTGCCCGTTCGCGGCCGGCTCGCTCGGCCGTGGTGCGCTTCGCCGGCGGCCCGTCGGCCGGTGACGCGGCGGCTCGCGCGGCGAGCGCCCGCTCGATCGCGCGCCGCAGGAGCTCCAATCCTGACGGGTCGAACTCGTACGTCCATTCGCGGATCCGCTCCGGACGGTCGAACTGCTCGTCGAGGCCGAGCGCGAGCGCCTCGCGGGAGAGGAGGATGATGTCCGCCTCTCGATCGACCTTCGCGAGGCCCGCCTCGTCGCCGTAGGCCGCCGTGAGCACCCCGACCCCGGTCGTGCCGGAGAGCGCCAGCGTCTCTGCGATGTTCTGGGCTCCCCGGTCCGAGGCGCAGACGAGGCCGACGTTCGATCCGGACGGCAGCGCCGCGACCTCGTGCACGAGGTCGATGAACCCGGGGCCGACGAGCATCGCCACGACCGGGAGCTGGCCGCCGACGATCGCGAGCGCCTCGTCGGCGTGGAACGTGGTCGTCGCCACGAGGTCGTAGTGGAACCGCTCGATCCGCTCGGCCAGCTCCTCGAGGAGCGAGCCCTCGGCCTCGACGATCCCCGGGAATGCCGCCGCGATCCGCTCGGCGTCGTATGCAGCGTCGGCCTTGGTGCATTCGGCGAACAGGACGTGGACGTGCTCGCCGGGCCGCTTCCGCTCCGTGGCCGCGGCGAAGGTCGCGGAGGCGACCTCGTCGGCCGTGAAGCCCGCCTGGGCCGCCCTGCGGAGCATCTCCGCGACGAGCCCGGCGAGGGCCTCCGCGCCCCGACGCTGCGGCGGCCGGTCGGCGACGTGCGTGCCCGCTCCGTGACGGCTCATGACGTAGTCGTTGTCGGCCAGGCGCTTGTACACGGAACGGATCGTGTTCGGGTTCACGCGGAGCGCGGCTCCGAGGTCCCGCACCGGGGGGAGGCGCGAGCCCGGCAGGAGCCGGCCCGAGT
>VBHW01000091.1 GCA_005881055.1 Chloroflexota bacterium | reverse complement strand
GACGGCGCGCACCCGGCCGTGGTCGGTCTCGATCGCGGTGACCGCCTGCCCGCCGAGGAACCGCGCGCCGCGGCCGATCGCGAGGCGTGCCTGGGCCTCGGCGGCGCGGACCGCCTTCGCGAGCCCGTCCGACGGCACATGGTAGCCGCCGAGGATCCGCGAGCGGTCGACGAGCGGCGCGAGCCGGACGCATTCCGCCGGATCGACGAGCCGGCCCTCGACGCCCCACGACGTCGCCCAGCCCTGCCTTCGCGAGAGGTCGAGGAGCCGCTCCGGCGTCGTCGCGAGCTCGAGCCCGCCGACCTGCCGGAAGCACCACGCTCCGTCGAGCGTGAGGTCGCTGTACTTCCGGACGGTGTACGCGGCGAACTCCGTCATGGTCTTCGACGGATTCGTCTGGAACACAAGGCCTGGGGCATGCGATGTCGAGCCGCCCGTCGCGAAGAGCGGGCCCTGCTCGACGACCGTGACGTCCGTCCAGCCACGCGCAGTGATCTCCTCGGCCAGCGCGCAACCGACGATCCCGGCACCGATGATCACGACTCGCGGCCCCGTCGCCATCGGCCCTCACGCGCTCCTTCGGTGACGGTAGAAGTCGACCTCGGCCGGCGGCAGCGGCGTGTTGCCGAGGATGAGGTCGGCGGCCTTCTCGGCGACCATCATGACCGGGGCGTAGATGTTCCCGTTCGTCACGTAGGGCATGACAGAGGCATCGACGACGCGCAGTCCCTCCAGGCCATGGACGCGCATCGTCAGCGGGTCCACGACGGATGCCGGGTCGACGCCCATCCGCGCCGTGCACGAGGGGTGGAGCGCGGTCTCCGCGTCGCGCGCGACCCAGGCGAGGATCTCCTCGTCGGTCGCGACCGCCGGCCCGGGCGACACCTCCCCGCCGTTGAACTCGTCCATCGCCGGCTGGTTGAGGATGTTCCGCGCGACGCGGATCGCCTCGACCCACTCGCGCCGGTCCTGCTCGGTCGAGAGGTAGTTGAAGCGGATGGCCGGGTGGGCGCGCGGGTCGCGGCTCGTGATCCGAACCGACCCGCGGGCGTCCGAGTACATCGGGCCGACGTGGACCTGGTAGCCGTGCCCGCCGGCCGGCGCCGAGCCGTCGTAGCGGATCGCGAGCGGCAGGAAGTGGAACATGAGGTTCGGGTAGGCGACGTCGTCGTTCGATCGCGCGAAGCCGCCGCCCTCGAAGTGGTTCGTCGCGCCGGGGCCGGTCCGGAAGAACAGCCACTGGAAGCCGATCCACGGCCGCCGCCACTTCTGGGTCGCGTACGGCTGGACGGAGACGGGCTGCGTGCAGGCGTACTGGATGTACACCTCGAGATGGTCCTGGAGGTGCTCGCCGACGCCCGGCAGGTCGGCCACGACGGGGACGCGGAGCGACCCGAGCAGCTCGGCCGGCCCGACGCCGGACAGCTGGAGGAGCTGCGGCGAGTTGAACGCCCCGCCGGCCAGGATCACCTCGCCGGCCGAGATCCGGTCCGTCGGCAGGATCGACCCCGCCACCTCGACGCCGACGGCCCGCCGGCCCTCGAACAGCACGCGGTTGACGAACGCGCGCGTCCGCACCTCGAGGTTCGGGCGGCCCATGGCGGGATGCAGGTACGCGCGGGCGGCCGACCAGCGGCGGCCCCGCCGGATGTTCCGGTCGAAGGGCGCGAACCCCTCCTGCCGGTAGCCGTTCACGTCGTCCGTGCGCGCGTAGCCCGCCTGGACCGTCGCCGCGAAGAACGCGCCGAACAGCGGGTTCGAGGCAGGGCCCCGCTCGAGCGTGAGCGGCCCGCCGTGGCCGCGGTACGGGTCGTCGTCGTCGGCCGCGGTGCAATCCTCCATCCGCTTGAAGTACGGCAGGCAGTGGGCGTAGTCCCAGGTCGCCATCCCCGGATCGGCCGCCCAGCGCTCGTAGTCGAGGGGGTTGCCGCGCTGGAAGATCATCCCGTTGATGCTCGACGACCCGCCGAGCACCCGGCCGCGGGCGTGGTAGATCCGCCGCCCACCCATGAACGGCTCGGGCTCGGACTCGTACATCCAGTCGTAGAACCGGCTGCCGATCGGGAACGTCAGCGCCGACGGCATGTGGATGAACACGTCCCACGGGTAGTCGGGGCGGCCAGCCTCGAGGACGAGGACGCGGTTCGACGGGTCGGCGCTGAGCCGGTTCGCGAGGGCGCTGCCCGCCGACCCCCCGCCGACGATGACGAAGTCGTACCGGGCGTCGGTCATCGGCGACGGGAGCGCGGGGGATGGAACAGGCCGGCGGCGAGCCGCCGGCCTGTCGAGCGTCCGCCGTGCGTCCTCAGCCGGCGGGGATCCACTTCTTCCAGACGTCCTGGTGGGCGTCGACCCACGTCTTGGCCGCGTCCTCGGGCTTCATGCCCTGGTTCGCGATCATCTCGGACACGGTGTTCTGGTCGTCGTTCGTCCAGTTGAAGTTCTTGACGAACTCGTACGCCTTGCCACCGCTGTCCGCGAACTTCTTGCTCACGACCTTGTTGAGGTCGTACGGCGGGTAGTCGCAGGCGACCTTCTTCGGGTCCGCGTCGCAGCCGTCGGTGTACGGCGGCAGCTTCACGTGCGCGATCTTCACCTTCGCGAGGATCCACTGCGGCTCGTAGAAGTAGAACAGCAGCGGCGTCTTCTGGTCGGTCGCCTGCTGGAGCGACTTGATGAGCGCCGCCTCGCTGCCGCCCTGGACGACCTTGTAGTTGAGCTTGAGGTTCGTCACGAGGGCCTCGTCGTTCGTCACGTACGAGGGGTCCCCATCCAGCAGCTGGCCCTTGTCGCCCGACTCGGACGTCTTGAAGAGGTCGGCGTACTTGTTGAGGTTGTTCCAGTCGAGGATGTCGGGGTACTTGTCCGCCATCCACTGCGGCACGTACCAGCCGATGATCCCCTTGTTCCCGGTCTGGCCGGCGTCGAGCGCGACCTTCTTGTCCGTGATGTACGTCTTCACGAGCTCCGGGTGGCCCCAGTTCTCGAGGACGACGTCCACCTCGCCGGACTCGAACCCCTGCCAGGAGACCTCCTCCTTCAGGTCCTTCTTCACGACCTTGTAGCCGAGCTCCTTGTCGAGGAGGTAGGCGACGACGGCGGCGTCGGACTCGTAGCCGACCCACGGGTTCACGGCGATGTTGACGGTGCCCTTGCTGCCCGAGCCGGCCCCCGAGCAGGCCCCGAGCGCGAGGGCGACGACGGTGACGGCCGCCAGGAAGCGACCAAGCCCCTTGCGCGGTTCGTGCATGTGCATCCTTCCTCCGGTTCTCCTGCGTCCGCGGACGAACGCGGCGCTCAACGTACTCCGCTCGGACACGCGGCGTCTCGGCGTCCCGGCAGACCGGCGATACCCACGTCGTCCGGGGACGACCCGGTCACGGCTTCTCGACTCCGGCCTGGACGGTCGTGCCCGGCGGCACGATCGCGACCGGCCGGCCGGGCCCGGTGGGCCGGCCGCCTGCACCCTGGGTGATGCGGTCGAGCATCACGCCGAGGAGGACGATCGCCACCCCCGCGGCGAGGCCCTTGCCGAAGTCCTCGACCTGCGAGAACCCGGCCACGACGTCGTAGCCCAGCCCGCCGGCGCCGACGAGCCCGCCGACGACGACCATCGCGAGGACGAGCACGATGCCCTGGTTCGCGGCGAGGAGGAGCGAGCGGCGGGCCATCGGCAGCTGGACCTTCCAGAGCAGCTGCCGCTCGGTCGTGCCGGCCGACGTTGCGGCCTCGATGACCGTCGGGGGTACGCCCCGGATCCCGTCCTCGACGAGCCGGATGACCGGCGGCGCGGCGTAGATGACGGCCGCGACGATTGCAGTGAACCGCGTCGCCCCGAACAGGGCGAGCGCCGGGAGGAGGTACACGAACGAGGGCATCGTCTGCGCCGCGTCGAGCAGCGGCCGCAGGAAGCGCGCGAAGCGGTTGCTGCGGGCGGAGAGGATGCCGAAGAGCACGCCGAGCGCGAGCGTGATGGCCGTCCCGACGAGGACGGTCGCCAGTGTCTCCATCCCGTGCTGCCAGAGCTGCAGGCCGGCGATCGCGAGGAGGCAGATCGCCGCGGTCACGGCCGGCCGGACGCCGCTGACGATGAACGCGACGCCGACGCCGAAGATCGCGACGAGCCACCACGGCGCCGAGGTGAGCACGTCCTGGAGTGGGTTGACGAGGCCATACGTCACGACGTTCTTCAGCGCGGAGGTCAGGCCGACGAGGTTGAGCTCGACCCACTTCGTGATCGCGTTCACCGGGTCCGCGAACGAGATTCGCACGGCATCCGGGAAGTCGCTCCCGCCGAGCACGAACGACCCGAGGAGCGCCGCGCCGACCGTGACGGCGATCGCCCCGAGCACGATCGCCCGTCGCGAGAAGCGGGCAGCGGGTCCGCCGGCGTCCCTGAGGTCGACGCGTTCGCTCGCGGCGGATGTGAGCCGGTCGAGGACGATCGCCATGATGACGATCGCGACGCCCGGGTCGAACGCACGGCCGACGTTGATCGCCTGGAGGGCCTTGACGATGGCCGGGCCGAGGCCCGGCGTGTTGATGAGCGCCGTGATGACGACCATCGAGAGCGCCATCATCATCGTCTGGTTCACGCCGAGGACGATCGTCCGGCGGGCCATCGGCAGCTGGACCTTGCGCAGGAGCTGGCTGCGGCTCGCGGCCATGGAGGTGGCCGCCTCGACCGTCGACGTCGAGACGCCGCGGATGCCGA
>VBHW01000090.1 GCA_005881055.1 Chloroflexota bacterium | reverse complement strand
GTTCACGGACGACTCGCGGGTGATCTTGTCGCAGGCGTGCAGGACCGTCGAGTGGTCGCGCCCGCCCAGCTCCGCGCCGATGCGCAGGAGAGAGACGTCGGTCTCCTCGCGCATGAGGAACATCGCGATCTGGCGCGGCACGACGATCGCCTTGTCGCGCTTCTGGCCCTGGAGCGCGTCGATCGGGACCCCGTAGTAGTCGGAGACCGCCTTCGTGATCCGCTCCGGCGTCACCTGGCGCTTCTTGGGGTTGTAGAGGACGTTCGAGAGGACCGCCTGGGCGAGCTCGATGCTGATGGGCATCGCGCCCATCGAGGCGTAGGCGACGATCCGGTTGAGGGCGCCCTCGAGCTCCCGGATGTTGCTCACGACCTTGCGGGCGATGAACTCGATCACGTCCGAGGTGATGGGGACCGCGCCCTCCTCGGCCTTGGCCCGGAGGATTGCGATGCGCGTCTCGAGGTCCGGCGCCGTGAGGTCGGCGATGAGGCCCCACTCGAACCGGCTCCGCAGGCGCTCCTCGAGCGTGACGATCTGCTTCGGCGGACGGTCCGAGCTCAGCACGATCTGCTTGCCGTCCTCGTGGATCGCGTTGAACGTGTGGAAGAACTCCTCCTGCGTCCGCTCCTTGTCGGCGATGAACTGGATGTCGTCGATGAGGAGGAGGTCGATCCGCCGGTAGCGGGCCCGGAACTCGTCGATCTTGCCCTGCTGGATGCTCGTGATGAACTCGTTGGTGAACTTCTCGCTCGTCGCGTACACGACACGCTTGCGCGGGAACTTCGCGATGACCTGGTTCCCGATCGCGTGCATGAGGTGGGTCTTGCCGAGGCCCACGCCGCCGTACAGGAAGAGCGGGTTGTACGCGTGGCCCGGCCGCTCGGCCACCGACAGGCTGGCCGCGTGGGCGAGCCGGTTCGCGGATCCGACGATGAAGTTCGCGAACGTGTAGCGCGGGTTCAGGTTGGTCGTGCCGCCCTCGCCGCCGACCCGGCTCGGCTCGAGGCGGACAGCCTGGGGTGCCGCGCTCGGGCCGTGGGTCCCGTCGCCGGCCGCGGCGCCGACGGCCACCGGAGCCGCGACCGGGGCCGCCTGGGTGACGATCTCCACGACGACGCTGTACCCGACGATCCGCGCGAGCGTCTGCGAGATGAGCGAGCGATAGCGCGTGTCGAGCCAGTCCTTGGCGAAGCCGTTCGGGACCGCGATCCGGAACTTGTTGTCCTCGACGTCGACGAGGGTCGTGTCGCGCAACCACGTCTCGAAGTTGGCCGGCGAGAGCGAGACCTGAAGCTCGCCGAGGGCGGCGCGCCAGACCTGACGTGTGTCCATGCGATCGACGTGACCTAACGACTGGGGGAGGGCCGACGGGAGGCGCGTACGGGAAGCTGTTGGAGGGAAACCGATGGCCAGGGTCGCGGATGTGGGGAACCGCGAGAGTGGTCGGGGCACGCCGATCCGGCGCGTCTCGGTGGGCCGCTCCCGGGCTCTTCCGGTGGTCTCAGAAGGCTTCCCAGCGAGCGTCCCGGCGCCGTTGGGCCGGGGAAGAATAGCACCGCGACAGGCGGCCCTGCAAGGCAAATCGGGCAGGTATCTTCGATACCCCCCGGGAGTATCGGGAGTCCCGCCGGCGCCGTGGTCGCCGCCTGGCCGACGCCGTCATCCAGCGGCGCGCCGGATGGCTCCCGGCCGCACGCGGGAAGGCTTCCGCGTGTTTGACACCCTCTCAGAGGCCGTCATATCATCCGCCGGACGACGACGCGCCAAGCGCTTTCGGGCGCGCGGCGCGTTCGTGTGCCTCTTGGGGTCGGACCGACAGCCCCGAGGCCGTTGGAGAGGATCGCGCGGCACCCCATGAAGCAGACCTACCAGCCCAAGAAACGGCACCGCGCCAAGGAGCACGGCTTCCGCGCCCGGATGAAGTCGACCGGGGGCCGTCGCGTCCTCGCCGCTCGTCGGGCGAAGGGCCGCAAGCGGCTGACGGTCTGACGGACGGGCGCGGCCGGCAACCGCCGCGGCTCGTGATGCTCACCAGCCCGCGGGATTTCGCGGCGCTGCAGCGCGAAGGGACGACCCGGTCCCACGCGTTGCTCACCGCCAGGATCCGGCGGACGGACCTCGAGACGACCCGGTTCGGGCTGTCGACCGGTCATCGGCTGGGCGGCGCGGTGGTACGCAATCGGGTCCGCCGCCGACTCCGGGAGGTGCTCAGGGTGATGGCGCCCTCGTTCCAGCCAGGCTGGGACGTCCTCATCATCGCCCGGCCGGCGATCGTCGGGGCCGACCGCGACGCGCTCGACGGGGCAGTGCGTCGACTCCTCCGCCGCGGAGGCGTGCTGGAAGGCCCCGAGAGCTAGGTGGGACCGTTGGCAAGTCGACTCGGGGTGGGGCTGATCAGGCTGTATCGCCTGCTGTTCGGCTGGCTGCCGGCCAGCTGCCGGTACGAGCCGACCTGCTCGCGTTACGCGGAGCAGGCCATCGTCCAGTACGGCCTCGCGCGTGGGAGCTGGATGGGCCTCCGCCGGATCGCCCGATGCCACCCGTGGCATCCGGGCGGCTACGACCCGGTGCGCTGACGATGAAGGACCGCCTGTGCCCGTGACCTGCCCGTGACAGTTCCTCGTGTGACGTTCCCTCGCCTGGCGATCCCTCGCCCGGCGCGCTCGTGGATCGGCCCGCTCCTGTCCCTGGCGATCGTCGCGATCGTCGTGGCCGCGTGCTCGGGCGCCTCGACCGCGCCGTCCGGCGCCGCCTCATCCGCGTCCCCGACGCCGGTGCCCACGGCCCTCAGGGCCGCGCCGCTCACCGGCGACCCGATCGGCATCCTCGCCTGGGCGTTCACGCCGATCTTCCAGGTCCTGTTCGTCATCCTCATCTGGTTCTACAAGCTCACCGGGGACATCGGGATCGCCATCGTCCTCCTGACGGTGGTCATGCGGATCCCGCTCGTGCCCCTGTTCCGCCAGCAGACCGTCTCGATGCGGACGCAGCAGCTCCTTGCGCCGCAGATCCGCGAGGTGCAGAAGCGCTACAAGGGCGACCGGGCGAAGATGATGGAGGAGACGCAGGCCGTCTACCGGTCGTACGGCGTGAGCCAGTTCGCCGGCTGCCTCCCCCTCCTGCTCCAGCTGCCCCTGCTGTTCATCATGTACCAGGTCATCCGGGACGGCCTGACGAACTACGACATCACGCCGATGCTCACGGTGGCCGGCCAGAAGCTCGTCGACATCACGTGCCCGAGCGTCCCCTCGGCCGAGCCGTGCATCCGGACCACCGTCGCCTGGCTCGGCGGCCTCGACGTCGGCAAGCCGCACGTCGACTTCTCGATCCCGCTGGTCGTGTTCAACTTCCCGATCAGCTTCATCGCGCTCGTGTCGGCGGCGTTCCAGGTCTTCCAGTCGCGGATGACGATGCCGCCGCTCGATCCGAACAACCCCGACCCGAACGCGCGGATCACGCGACAGACGATGCTGTTCCTGCCGCTGATCTTCATCTTCTACGCGGCCCTGCTGCCCGCCGGGCTGTACATCTACTACATCGCGAGCACGATCATCTCGGTCATCCAGCAATATCTCATCGTGGGCTGGGGCTCCACGTTCCCGCTGTTCGGCTGGGATCCTGCCTTCGCCCGCAACCACACTCCGCGCTTCCCGGTCGCCCTTCCGGCGCCGATCCAGTCCACCCGCGCGGCGGGAGCGCCCGCGCGACCCACAGCTCAGAACCGAGCCGCGAGTGCGGCCTCGACAGTGCGGTCCCGCGAGCGGGGCCGCCAGGGCCGACGAGGGAGACGACGCTAGATGAGTGCCTACAGGGAGTTCACCGGCAAGACCGTCGAGGAGGCGTTGCGCAACGCACGCGAGGCCTTCGAGGCGGGCCTGGAAGACCTGGACTTCGAGATCCTCACACCCGGAAGCCGGGGAGTGCTGGGCATGGGCGCCGAGCCGGCCCGCATCGTCGCGGCGCCCCGATCGGAGCTCGGCGGCGCGACGCCGAAGCGGGAGGCTGCCGAGGCCGTGCCACTGCCTGCACCGCCCCCCCGTGAGGACCGGCCGCGCTTCGGGGATCGGGACCGCGACCGGGGGCCCCGGCGCGACGACCGTCCGCGCGGATTCGACCGCGATCGAGGCGGCCTCCGGGACCGCGGCGACCGGGGTGCTGACCAGGGGGACCGGGGCGCCCAGGACCGCGGCCGACCGCCGACCGCCACGCGCCCGCCGCTCGGGCCTCCCGAGCGCGAGGGCGACCGGGCCGACCGCCCGCCCCGGCGCGACGACCGCCCGGAGCGCCGCCAGTTCGGTGGCCGCCCGCCCGGGCGCGACGACCGCCCGCGCGGCGATCGCTCGACGGACCTGAGCGCGAGCGAGGCCGCCGAGGTCACGGCCGCGAGAGGTTCGCTTGCCGCGGAACGGGCCGACCTCGAGGCGGCCGAGGCCTCCCCCGAGGCCCTCGATGCCGGACGGGCCATCCTCGAGGAGCTCATGCGCCTGATGGAGCTCGAGGTCAACGTGGAGGTCGAGGCCGGCGAGACGAGCCGCCTGAACGTCGTCGGCAGCGGCGACGCGAAGGAGGCGCTCGGCGCGCTCATCGGCCGGAAGGGCGAGCGCCTGAGCGCGCTCCAGCACCTCGTGAACCTCATGCTCAGCAAGCGCATGGGTGACTGGACCCGCGTGCTCGTCGACGTCGAGGACTACCGGGGCCGGCGCGAGCGCCAGCTCCGCGATCTCGCCACGCGCGCCGCGCTGCGGGTCGCCGAGACCGGCAAGATGCTCCAGCTCGAGCCGATGCCGGCCCTCGAGCGGCGGTGGATCCACATCGCATTGCGCGACCACTCGGACGTCGCGACGCAGTCGATCGGCGAGGAGCCGAACCGGCGAGTCGTCGTCCTCCCGCGGGGCTGAGGGGTCGAGAAGTCCCGCCCGGAGGGGGCCCGACTGGCGGATGGCCAGAACGGCTGCGAGCACGTACGGTCAGGGCCGAATTCGTCACGCCGGCGTTCCGTCCCGCGTCCCCAACGGCAGTCCCGTGCAACAAACGCCGCTGCTAGGATGTCCTGCGCACTATGACCACGACTGAGACCACGCCTGTCACCGCGATCGAGGTGCGTCGGCCGCGCATCAAGGTCCTCGTCGCCGCGTTCGGGTTCGGCCTGATCGTCGCCGCGGCGAGTGCCGCCGCGATCCTCGTCGCTTACGACCAGTCGCACAACGGCCGGGTGTTCCACGGCGTGACCGTGGGAACCGTGGACCTGTCCGACCTTGATCGGGACACCGCGGCGGCGCGGCTCAGCGAGGCCTATGCCTCGTACGGACAAGGCGCGGTCACCCTCGAGTCCGGCGACATCCGTCGGACGATCACGTACGACAAGCTCGGCCGCGGGCCGGACGTGGATGGCCTGCTCGACCAGGCCTTCGCGGTGGGCCGCACGGGAACCGTCGTCGACCGCGCGCTCGACGAGGTACGGACGGCGTTCCGACCCGTGACGATCCAGCCGCTCGCGACGATCGATCCGGCCATCAGCCAGCGACCGACGCGGGGGCCATCGCGTCGCCGAACGGTTTCACGAGCACCGAGGCGGTGCGCGGTCGCGCCGTCGACGAGGCTTCGACAGCGACCGCGCTCATCGCGGCTCTCCGCGATCCGGCCACCCCGGCCAGCGTGACCGTCCCGCTGTCGGTCGTGTCGATCCCGCCGGTCATCTCGACCGAGGCCGCCGCCGCGGCGCGGGACAAGGCGAACGCCATGGTCGGCGATGTCACGGTCATCGCCGGCAAGGAGAAGTGGACCATCAAGGCGACGACCGTCCAGCGCTGGGTCCGCTTCGGCTGGTCGGGCGGCACGTACGGCCCGACCGTCGATGAGAACGCGATCCGCAAGGCGCTCAAGCCACTCGTCAAGGAGGTCCTCCGCCCGGCGAAGGACGCGACGTTCCTCGTGGGCAAGGGCGGCGCGATCGTCGGCGTCACGGCGTCGGTCACCGGCCGCTCGCTCGACGTGAACAAGACGGCCTCGGCCGTCTCGGCGAACCTGGCGAGCCGCGCGCTCGGCGGACGGCCGATCATCACGCCGGTCGCGGCCGCGCTCGTCCTCAAGGCGCCCAAGCTCACGACCGAGGTGGCGAAGCAGTCGGCGCCGCTCATGCGCAAGATCTCGTCCTGGACGACCTACTACGTGTCGGGTCCACACAACGGCTTTTCCGCCAACATCTCGCTCCCGGCCATGGCGATCGACGGCACTGTCGTCGCGCCCGGCCAGTGGTTCAGCTTCTGGAAGACCGTCGGAGAGCTCACCCTTGCCAAGGGCTACAAGCTCGGCGGCGCGATCGTCGACGGCCACTCGGTCGAGGGCCACACGATCGGCGGCGGGATCTGCTCGACATCGACGACCATCTTCAACGCCGCCCTGCGCGCCGGCTTCCAGATGGGCGCCCGCAAGAACCACTTCTACTACATCGCCCGCTACCCGAAGGGTCTCGACGCCACCGTCTACATCTCCGACGGCGGCGGCGCGCAGGACATGACCTGGCGGAACGACACGCCGTACCCGGTGCTCATCAAGGCCTACGCGGTACCCGGCATCGTGAGGTTCACGCTGTACAGCGTTCCGAACGGCCGGACCGTCCGCTTCACGGCCCCGCTCGTGAAGAACTACCGGCCGAGCACCACGCTGGTGCAGTACACGACGTCGCTCCGGCCGGGCGTCCGCTCGCAGGTCGAGTACGAGGCGGCGGGGTTCGATGCCTGGGTGACCCGCACGGTCCGCGACCGCAACGGCCGGATCGTCCACGTGGACACGTACTACTCGCACTACGCGCGGGTCGTCGGCCTCATCCTCATCGGCAAGAGCCCGAGCTAGCTCACCCCGACCCTGCGGTCCCTGCCTCGGCCGCACTGCGCCGCCCACGACAGCTCCAGATAATCGCCGTCCGACTCAGGGCGCCCGTTTCACCGCCAGGCATGCGCCGGGTGACTGGGTGGCGCCTTGGAGGAGGCCTTCCCTGCGTGAGGGAGGCGCATCCAACTCCCGCGTAGTTACCCCGTGCATCCATGGCGCGGCGAGGTCGAGG
>VBHW01000089.1:7540-11561 GCA_005881055.1 Chloroflexota bacterium | reverse complement strand
TGTAGCCGAGCCCACCATGTCGATCGCCCGCCCGCGGCCACATCCGGCCAGGCGTTCGCCTGTGCGACGATGGCCGGGTGAGCCGCCCTCCGCGCGACCCGCTCGTCGGGGTCGAGCGCCTCCTCGTCGACGGAACGAACCTCCTGCACGCGCTCCGTCGTGGGGCGGCTCCGGCGCCCGCGGCGACGCTCATCGGCCGCATCCGCGGTACGGTCCCGGCCTCGATCCGGATCGAGCTCCTGTTCGATGGCCCGCCCGAGCCCGGGATGCGCGGCACCCGCATCGCGAGCTGTGTGACGGTCCGGCACGCAGGGCGCGAGACCGCCGATGCGCTCGCGCTCCGACTCGTCAGCGAGGCGACCGGGGGCCGGCCCGATCCGGCCGGAGGCGCTCCGACCCTGCTCGTCGTGACCGACGACGGAGGGCTGGCGCGCGAGCTTCGATGGCGGGGTGCCGCGACGATCGGGACGTCCTGGCTCATCCGCCGTCTCGAGCGACCGCGTCTCACCGCCCCGAGCGTCGGCAGGCCTCGACCGGCGCCACCTCCGGGACCTCCGCCCGGCGCCGTCGGGAGCACTGGCGCAACCGACGACCGCGACGAAGGCGACGGCGCTCGGCCACCCTGGCGGCCGGGTCGCGGCGCGACGACGAAGCATGGCAACGCGCGCCGGCGCCCTCGCGCGACCCGCAGCCGATGATCGCCGTGGGCCCCCGACCGCTCCCGATCGGGCCCGGCGCTAGAATGCCGCCGTGTCAGTGATCGACCACCTGAACCAGGTGTGGAACACCGTGCTCGATCTCCTGAGCAAGGTGGTCATCCCGGACTGGGGCGCCCTGATCAACCTCCTGCCGATCTTCCTCGTGCTCGGCGTCCTCGGCCCGATCTTCTCGATCCTCGTCCTGGGGTGGGTCATCTACCTCGTCCGCCGCCCGCGGACGAGCGTGCGCTACGCGGAGCAGGTGCGAGCCGCTCCCCTCGACGCGTCCGGCGCACCCGTCTTCCCGCCCGGCCTGCCGCATTGCCTGCGGCACGCGCTCATCTACCCGTCCGGCTCACAGCGATGCTCCGAGGACGGCGAGGAGCTGTGGGTCACCTGCCCGATGTGCAGCCTCGGGCGGAGCGCACAGATCAGGACGTGCGGCAACTGCGGCCTCGTCCTGAACGTCAAGAACCGCGAACGCGTCCTCGCGGCCGGCGGCCCGCCCCCGGGCGGCGCCGCGATCGCATAGGCACAGAGCACAGGGGCGATCACGATGGCATCCGGCTCGCTCATCCTGTACACGGTCGGCGGCCTCCTCCTGGGGCTCGGGTTCGCCGCGCACATCGTTCACGCGGTCCTGCTCGCGAACGGCAGGCGGTCCCTCGCGCTCGCGCTGCCGCGCGTCGAGCCCGCCTATGCGACCGCCGTGACCGGGTCGTTCGTGGAGGGGCGGGCACGCGTCGAGCGCCTGGGTGAGCGCCCGACCAGCTCGGCGGCACCGTTCGCCTGGGGCCTGACGTTCGCCGCGTGGCTGGCGATCGGGCTCTCGATGCTCATCCGCGCCTTCATCGTCGGCCGCGGACCGTGGGGCAACATGTTCGAGTTCACGGTCGCGTTCGCGTTCACGATCACCGGCGGCTACCTGTTCCTCGAGCGGCGCTACCCGATCCGCACGATCGGCTTCCTGCCCCTCGGCGTGGCCGCGATGCTGTTCGCGTACTCGGCGACCTTGCCCAAGGAGATCGAGCCGCTCGTCCCGGCGCTCCAGAACGCGCCGCTCCTGACGATCCACGTGGGCATGGCGACGATCGCCTACGGGATCTTCGCGACGAGCTTCGCCGCCGGCGTGGGGTATCTCCTCCAGGGGGTCGGCGACCGGTTCGCATGGCTGCCCTCGCATCGGGTGCTCGACGAGGTGGCGTACCGCTCGGTGATCATCGGCTTCCTGATCATCGGCTTCCCGATCTTCGCGACGATGATCATCCTCGGCTCGTGGTGGGCCTCGATCGCCTGGTCGCGCTACTGGGGCTGGGACCCGAAGGAGACGTCGGCGCTCGTCACGTGGCTGACGTACGCGGTGTACCTCCACGCTCGCAACCGGCGCTCATGGGCCGGCCGGCCCGCAGCCCTCTTGCTCGTCGTCGGTTTCGGGATGGTGCTCGTCACGTATTCCGGGTCGCTCTGGTTCAACGGACTGCACGCGTACAGCGGCCTGAACTGACCGCGTCGCGCGTGGCGCCCTTGTCGCGCGCGGGGCGCGGAGGCGCCCGCCCGGATTGGCGGCCCGGCTTGGCAGGCCTGGGCGCCTCAGCTCGACGTGAACGCGACCTGGATGGCAGCACCGGTCGGCTCGAACGTGAGCGTCGCCACGTAGACGCCCGGCGAGAAGCCGTTGCTCGAGTCGATCTTGAAGTGGCCCCAGCTGTTGATCGTGCCGTAATCGATCGACAGCGGCGACATCACGGCCGTGCCACCCGACGTCAGGTTCATCGTCACTCGGCCGACCGTCCCGGGCTTGAGCGCGAAGACGATCTGCACGGAGGTCGAGGTCGAAGGGATCGCGGTGACGTACTTCGACGGGTCCGCTGCGTGGGCGGCGTCGTCGACGTCGATCGCGGCCCCGGCCGACGTGAATGGGTCGACGAGGACGGGCGTCCCGGCCGCAGCCGGCGACTCCGAGGCGGCCGCGGACGGCGATGCGGCGGCGGACGGGCTCGGAGCGAGGGTCGCGACGGCACTCGCCGGGGCAGCCGCACTGGGCGGGGGTGTCGCCGTGCCGCCACATCCGGCCAGGGCGATGAGGGCCACCACCAGCCCGACGATCGTGAACCGTCGCATCGCGCATCCTCCGGCTCCAGGCGACGCCGGGCGCGCGCGTGGGCTGACGCGCATCACATCGGCCCCGGCGGTCGACCGCGGCAATCATCGCGACCGCCATCGACCGAGTCAACGCCGTCGCGTGCAGGCTTGGCCAACTTTGCGCCCAGGGAGAATTCTGCCGCGATCGCGGGCCGTTCAGGCCACCAACCCGCCCGACGCAGCCTCCCGCCACGCACGAGACCCGCCCCCGAGGGCCTCGATCGCGGGCCGGATGACCCTCCGGACCGGCGAAATTCTCCGTCCACGCAAGTTTGGCCGCTCCGGGCGAGTCCGCAGATGGCTCAGGAGCGGAACTGCCGGAAGATCGGCGGCGACGATGGGAATTCCTCCGGCAGGAACGGGACGCGGATCGTCCTGCTCAGGAGGTCCGTCAGGAAACCGGTGAGCGGTCCCCGGTGGCTGAACCAGTCCGGACCCCGGCTCATGTTGATGGCGATCGGCCAGCGGTCCGGGTCATGGGCCGGCGTCGCCACCCAGTAGCACCAGTCGCCGTTGTCCGTGGCACCCCACGGCAGGAGGCCGTGCGGCTCGGGGTGGATCGGATACGGCGGCGGGTCGACGCCCTGCGCGCGGTTCTCGCGCAGCACGCGGAGCATCTCCTCGCCGAACTCCTGGAGCCGCAGCGCCGGCCTGTCGGAGAACGGGTTGAAGACCAAGAGGAAGTCGTCGATCGAGCCCGTCCCGTACGTCGACACGAACGCCTTGTAGTCCGGCGGCAGGCGGGTGCCCACCGCCCGTTCGATCTCGTCCCAGCGACCCTGGTCAGGGACCTCGAGTGGGCGGTCCGGGACGGGAAGGATCAGGGATAGCCGGTCGTCGATCTCCATCGCTCACGGTTCGTTCGGGATCGTCTCGTCGAGGGCGAATCCCTTCGTCCCGAGTGCCGTGATCGACACCGAGGTGACCGGCAGGCTGCCGGTTCCGAAGTAGTTCGGGATGACGGTGTAGTTGACGATCTGGCAGCTCTCGACCGCCCGGCGGACGGCGTTCTCCACGCGCTTCATCGGGCTGTTGTTCATCGACTGGTAGAGGGCGACGATGTTGCGCGGGTCGCTGCCACTGCCGCCCAGCTGGGCGCCCAGCAGGTGGCCGCGCGCGAGGCCGCGGCCGGACTCGAAGCCGGGCGGGGTCCACGTGGCCGGCGTGCCCGTTCCGATCAT
>VBHW01000089.1:6914-7387 GCA_005881055.1 Chloroflexota bacterium | reverse complement strand
TTGGGTTCGGGATCGGGCTCGGGCGGCGTGTTGGGTAGTGGCGGATTCCGCTGGTCGTCCCGGACCGTCGGCCGGTTCCAGAGCTGCTCGAGCGTGTCGTCGATCACCTCGATGAGCGCCACGATCCCGTTGGCGATCATCTTCAGGCAGGGTTGCGACACGGCGCAGCCGACGGCGAGGAGGACCGCCGCGTAGCGGATCACCGTGGCCCATTCGAGCGTCGCCTGGCGACCCGTCGGGTCGGTGAATGTCGTCGGGTTGTTGCCCGCGTACGTGTAGAGGTTGAAGCCCACGACACCTGCCGCACCGGGCCGGAACGGATCGGTCGACAGGAACACGCCGGTCGTCGGATCGAGGGAGCGCGCGTGCAGGTAGACGAGCCCGGCGGGACCGGACTGGCCGCCGGTGAACCCCAGGGCGCCGATCGCTCCCGACGAGAGCCTCGTCGCCCCGAAGACGTCGTAGCTGGCCGA
>VBHW01000089.1:0-6844 GCA_005881055.1 Chloroflexota bacterium | reverse complement strand
GGATCCCGTTGGCGTCCAGGTAGGTCGCGCTGCCGTCGGAGAGGAGGGTCGGCACGGCGCCGGCCCGATCCCAGAGGGACGCGGCCGTCGTCCCGCCGGTCGTCGACGAGGCGCGCAGTCCGTCGGCGTCGTATCCGAACGTCGACGTCGTCCCGGCGACGGTCGCCGAGGTCAGCCGGCCCGCCCAGTCCCAGGCGAACGTGTCGCCGCCCGAGGTGAGGCGCTGGCCGGCCGCGTCATACGTGAGCGCGATCGGGCCGGCGGCCGTGAGCCGTCCGGCGTCATCGTACGTGTACGTCGTGGTCGTCCCGCCATCGGTCATCGACGTCCGGTTGCCGGCGCCGTCGTACGCGTAGCTGACGGTCCGGCCGCCGGGGTAGACGGCCCGGGTGAGGCGGTTCAGCGCGTCCAGGGTGTACGACTCGGTGCCGGCCGGGCTGGCCACCGAGGTGCGATTGCCGTTGGCGTCCAGGCCGTACGTGAACGAATCGACGACGGTCGAGCCACGCTTGTGGGCGATCGCCGACAGGCGGCCGGCCGCGTCGTACGACTGCGTCGTGATGAGGCCGTTGGGTCGGCTGATCGACGTCAGCCGGCTGTCGCGGTCGTAGCCGAACGCGATCGCCGCCGTGCCGGGCGGCGTGAGGGACGTGAGACGGTTGGCCTCGTCATGGCCGTAGCCGACGGTGCCGGACGGGGTCGTCATCGACGTCCGTCGGCCGGCGTCGTCGTAGGCGTAGCCGACGGTGCCGGAGGGGGTCGTGAAGGAGGTGGGCCGGCCGACCGGATCGTATGCCGTCGCCAGCGTGCCGTTCCCACCGATGGCGGTCGTGCGTCGGCCGAGCGCGTCGTAGCCGTACGTGACGGTCTCGGTCGGGCCGGCGAGGCTCGTGAGCTGGCCGGCGTCGTCGTAGCCGTAGGTGAAGGCCAGGCCCAGCTCGTCGGTCTTGGTCCTCAGCAGGCCGCGCGTGTCGTAGGCCATGGACGTCGTCCGCCCGAGCGGATCGGTCGTGGTCTTCGCGCCGCCGAGGAGGTCGAAGGTCTGGCTCCAGCTCTTGCCGCGCGCATCGGTCAGGGACGTCTGTTGCCCGGCGAGGTCGTAGCCGAAGCGAACGGTGCCGCCCAGCTGGTCGCGGATCGACACTGGTCGGCGTACGTGTACGTCGTCGTCGCCCCTCGCGGATCGGTCTCCGTCGCGAGTCGGCCGGCGGCGTCGTATGTCCGGACGAGCCGGTTGCCGATCGGGTCGCGCACCTCCGACAGGAGGCCGCGGCCGAGGTAGGCATAGGTTGTGGCGACGCCTTCCGGCGTCGTGCGCCGGATGAGGCGACCCGCGTCGTCATAGCCGAACGTCATCCGGTCGCCCAGGGCATCGGTGATCGATGTCTGGCGGCCGGCGTCGTCGTAGCCGTACGTCGTCGCATGCCCCAGGGGATCGGTCAGCGTCGCCAATCGGCCGGCGTCGTCGTAGCCGTAGCTCGTCGTCTTGCCCGCCGCGTCGGTGCTCGCGTTCGTCCGGTCCGCGTCGTCGTAGGCGGTGATCGCGATGTGTCCCGAGGGATCAGTCAGACGGGTCGCCCGCCCGTCGGCGTCGTAGTCGAACCTCGTCACCCGTGCCAGTGGGTCGCGGATCGAGATGAGCAGCCCCCGGGCGTCGTAGGCGCGGGTCGTGACCTTCCCCGCGGCGTCCGTGGTCGTCAGGAGGCGGCCGCCGTCGTCGTAGGCGTAGCGGGTGACTCCGCCCGCCGGGTTGGTCGTCGACGTGGGTCGTCCGGCGTCGTCATAGCCGTACTGCGTGGCCCGCCCGACCGGATCGGTCTGAGAGGCGAGGTTGCCGGCGCCGTCATAGCCGTAGGTCGTCACGCCGCCCTCGGCATCGGTCCGGGTCGTCGGCCGCCCGTCCGGGTCGTACGCAAAGGTCGTGGCCGCGCCGGCCGGATCGGTCTGCCGCGTCACGAGCGCGGCGGCGTTGCGCTGCCAGCTGGTCGTGAAGCCGCCCGGATCGCTCCGGGTCGCGACGCCACCGACGGCGTCGTACGTCCAGGCCGTCACGTTCCCGAGCGGGTCCGTCCGGCTCGTGGTCCGGCCCACGGCGTCGTAGCCGTAACGGGTGATCTTGCCAAGGGGATCCGTCATGGTCGACAGCCGGGCGGCGGCGTCGTAGGCGTAGCCGGTGATCTTGCCCAGCGGATCCGTGGTGCTGGTCAGGTGACCCTGGGCGTCGTAGCCGTACGTCCAGGTGTGGTGCGTCCGGTCGGTCTTCGTGAGGCGGTTGCCCTGGCCGTCGTACGTGAACGACTCGGACTTGCCGAGCGCGTCGGTGATCGAGCGGAGGTTGCCCGCCGGGTCGTAGTCGTACCCGGTCACCTTGCCGCCGGAGTCCGTCCACGTCTTGAGCAGCCCGCGCTCGTAGGTCAGCGTGACCTGCGCCCCCGTTGGATCGCGGAAGCTCGTGAGGTTGCGCTGGTCGTCCCACGTCGCCCGCCAGGCGTGGCCGAGCGGATCCGTCCGGGACGCCACGTTGTCGTTCGCGTCGTAGGTGAAGGTCGTCGTGCGCGTGCGCCCGTCCGAGACCTCGTCCCGGCGGACCTTGTTGCCACGGGCGTCGAACGTGGTGATCGTCGTCAGGCGGCCCGCAGCGTCGGTCACGACCTCCTGGCGATCGCCGACGTCGCTCGAGACCGTCGTCACGTTGCCGAGCGCGTCCTCGATGCCCGTCAGGCGGCCGTCCGTGTAGTGCAGCGTCCGGAACGGCCGGTTGAGCGGATCCTTGGTGACGAGCAGGTTGTGGTTGGCGTCGTACGTGAACGACACCGTCTGGCCCGTCGGATCGGTCACCGACGTGAGGTCGCCGGCCGCCGAGTAGACGTACGTCAGCTGCTCGTTCGCGGGACCCGTGATCTTCGTGATGCGACCCGTGGCGTCGCGGGTGAACGCGATCGAGGGCCCGAGCGACGAGGTGACCCCGCTGGGCGAGACCGTCAGCGTGTTGCCGTTCGGGTCGCTCGCCGACACGAGGCCGCTCCGCCGGTCGATCGTGTACGCCCGGCCGTCCGCGGTCGTGAGGCGGAAGACCTGCGGGTCGTAGATCCCGCCGGTCCCGAACCCGCCGCCGTAGAGGTTGCCGTCACCCGGATACCACAGCGAGTTGTCGTCGACGGCCTCCAACTTGGACGGAGAGCCGTGCCGGGCGGTGAATCCCGCGGCCGTCAGTGGACGGAAGAACGTGCTCCCGTCCTGCGGCTGCATGTCGAAGATCTCCTGGTGGCCGTCCGGCCACACGACGGTGACGAAGTGCGGCTGCGTGCTCCGGTAGTGGAGCGTGCAGAAGATGAGCCCGCAGCTCGACGCCTCCTGGACCCAGCCGCCACGGCCGAGGGGGCCGTTCGTCGAGACCCGGAAGTTCGCCAGCTCGAGCCGCCAGCCGACGCCGAAGTCGCCGACGGACTTGTCGAAGCTGTCGTACGAGCGCAGGACCTGCATCGGCAGGCCGCCGACGCCGACGGAGAGGTCCTGGTAGCTCGTGACGTAGCGACCGAGCTTCAGGAAGCCATCGACGACGAGGCTGGTCATGGACGTCTGGATGCCGCCGCCCGACGCGGTCGAGCGGACCGTGATGAAGTACGTCCCGTTCGGGAGCTTCGTCGGGTCGAAGGGCGCGGACGCGCTGACGACCGCATCGACGGCTCCGCCGGTACCGGTCGCAAGCGTCGTCTCGCCGGTCGTGCCTGCCCGCGTCGCGGTGATCTTCCACGAGGCAACCGACTGCCCCTCAGGCGGCGTGATGTCGACGTGGATCGTCGTCGGCCCCGTCAGGACGGTGCCGTCGGCGGGCGTGGGAGTCCCGATCGTTGGGCGGGCCTCCCCGCCTCCCCCACCGCCTCCACCGGAGGTCGGACCGACGGGCGTCACGGTCGGATCGGCGGCGCCGGGTGCCTCCGGGTCGTCCGACACGATCGACGAGAGCTCGGTGCTCGAGACGGTTGCCTGGTTGCTCACCGAGACGACGCCCTCGGGCACGCTGCCTACCGTGACCTCGAAGAAGATGGTCTGCGTCGAGCGGCCGGCCAGCGTCCCGATCGCGACGCCCACCTGGGTCGCATCGGGCTCGTTCCCGGAGGTCACGGTCCCGCCGGTCGTCGTGACGGTTCCGGGGACGATGGCCGTCAGGCCGTCCGGCGTGTCCGCGACGGTGACGTTCGTGACCGACTGGTCGCCGAGGTTCGTCACCGAGATCTCATAGCGGATCGACTGGCTGCCGTCCGCGGCGGTCGTCAGGAGCCCGGACTTCGTCACGGCGAGTCGGCGCGGGGCGATGACCCGGGTCGCGGCGTGGTCGTTGAGGGGGCCGTACGTCCTGCCGGCCGTGTCCGCCCAGCGCGCGGTGCCGACGTTGTCGAGCGTCTGTGCGGGTGCCGACGAGGGGATCGCGTAGCTGGCGCTCGCCGAGCCGGAGGCGTCCGCGGCGAGCGTCGTCGGGGCTCCGCTGACCGTCAGCGAACCGACGCCGGTGACCGTGTCGGTGACCGCGATCGAGCGTGCCTCGACCGATCCCTCGTTGTGCAGGGCGATCGTGTAGGCGGCCGTCGAGCCGGCCTCCGCGTCCGCGGGACCGGTCTTGGCGACCGCGACGATCGGCAGGTGGCGGGTGGTCGTGGCGACGTCGGCCGGCGCGAGCACGGGCCCGATGGGCGAGGTCCCGCGGGCGAGCGCCGTCCCGAACAGGGGCGTCCCGTCGAAGGCATGAAGCCGCGCGAGATAGGCAGCGTCCGACTCGTCGGCGGCACGCGCCGCCGGCGCCGGGACCGTGTCGTCCAGCTGGACGGAGGCAGAGGCCCCCGGCGGGAGCGAGGCCAGGCTCGGCGTGCCCGGCGCCTTGAAGGTGCGGGCGTCGCCGGCCGGCGGGATGATCGTCACCTGGACGTCGGTCGCCGTTGCGCCAAGCGCACGGATCTGCCCGGCCATGTCGTCGCCGAAGCGGAACAACCGGCGCACCGGCGCGTTCGCCGGCGAGGTGGTGGACGTCGAGATGGCGCGGACGGCGAGCGTCCGGGCAGGGTCGAGCAGGAGCGCCGTCTGGGCCGGGTCGAGCTTGTCGACCGCCGCGTAGCCCCACGAGGCGAGCGTGCCGGGCCCGAGGCGCGTGCCGTCGATCCGTTCCGTGCCGCTGGGGTACGTGACGCCCGCGAACGCATTGGCGCGGACGTCGATCGTGATCGTGCCGGGCAGGGCATGCCAGGCGCCGTCGCTCGCCGCGAGGTACTCGAGGTCGAGGTCGTGTGCCGTGACCGTGACGTCCGTCGTGCCGAGGTTCTCGAGCCCGACGATGCCCGGGATCACGAGCGTCGCGCCCGAGTTCGTCACCGTGGCGGTGTGGCGCAGTGCCTGGCCGGGCAGCGCGTCGGCCTTGTCGACCGCAACGTCGAGGTCGAGCGTGGGGACGATCGTCGGCGGGGCGTTCGTGTGGGCCGGTCGGCCGCAGCCGGAGCCCCGGACGAACAGGTCGCGCGCGGCGATGTCGATCCGGTCGCCGAGGATCCCGCAGTAGTAGTGGTTGCCCGCCCCGTTGAGGACGATGCGCCCGCGCTCGGCGAACGAGTAGCCGAGGAAGCTCGAGTTCGACCCGTCGAAGCGGATGGCGCTCGCCGATGTGCTGTTCGACAGGAACAGGAGGCCGTCGGTGTAGGGGTCGAAGAAGGCGCCGGTGCCCGAGACCCTGATCTCGCCCTCGGCCGCCAGCGTGATCGTCCCGCCGATCGGGTTGCCGTCGATCTGGACGCCGCAGGTCGTGTAGTAGATGCCGCTCGTGAGGGTAGAGCCGACGACGTGCCAGGAGCCGTCGGTGCCGCACTGGGCGGACATGTCGTGGTACGCCGCGCCCGCGGCCAGCGCGGCCGCGCCACCCGGCCGATAGGTCGCGATGTCGAAGCGGAACGGGAACGGCTTGATCGCCGTCCGCACGGCCGGGGGATCGAAGGTCGCGCCGCCACCCCCGACGTCGAGGGTGCGCACGTACTCGGTGGGACCATGGAACGTCTTGAGGTCACCGCGCAGCCGGAGGTCGTCGTTCGTGTGGGTGAGGCCCTCGACGGTGACCTTGCCGCTCGTCGACTCCATGGCCGCGTCGGTCGAGTTGCTGTTCGCCCATAGCGCGACCGGCACGAGGACCTGCAGGCCGGCGACGGTCGTCGTGGCCGAGCCGCCGTCGTCGTCCGTCACCGTGATCTGGACGGTGTACGACCCGGCGGTCGCGTACACGTGCGAGCCGATGAGGCTGCCCCAGCCGGAGCCCTGGGCGCTGACCGCCACGTCCTGGGGAGCGCTGCCATCGCCCCAGTCGATCCGGCCGGTGTGCGTGTCGAGGATGCCGGCGTCCGTGAAGCTCGTGGTGACGAGCGCGACGCCGCCCGCATACGCGGGATCGGCCTGAGCGGAGAGCGCAGGATTCCTGTTGCGGACCGTGACGACGACCCCATCCGTGTCGGTGGAGGTCCCGTCGCTGACGGTGAGGGTGAAGCGGTACGTCGCGTCGTCCGTGGTCTGGAAGGTCGGAGTGGCGTTCGTGGACGACGAGAGGACGATGGGCGGCCCGGACTGGCCCGTGAGTGCCCAGGAGTACGTCAGGTTCTGGCTGTCGGGGTCGTTCGAGGCCGTGCCATCGAGGGTGACGAGCGAGCCTTCGTCGACGGTCTGGTCGGGGCCGGCGTTCGCGGTCGGGCCGCGGGGTGGCTCGGGCTGGATGCCGCCGCGGAACTCGAAGACGTTGTCGTTGTAGTCGCGGTCGCCGCCGCCGAACAGGTCCTCGAATCCGACCTGCGCCCGGCCGTTGTCGAGGAACGTGACG